>JBEHYF010000006.1:0-78350 GCA_048498315.1 Actinomycetota bacterium | reverse complement strand
GGCGTGGCGGTGGTGGCGGCCCGCGGCGCCCCGTGCATGCGCGTGGCGGCCGGCGGAGGCGTCGCCGCGCGCGTCGCGGCCGGGGGCGCAGGCCGCGACGCCGGAGACGATGAGCGGGACGATCGCCGCGAGCGCTATCACGGTGCGCATGCCGTCTCCCCTCGCCAGGCGGTGCCGACGCAGCGGGACAGGCTCCGTCAACGCCGTCGTCATGGAACCCTCTGTCATCACTATCTCACCCAGGGTCACCAAGGCTGCTCCAGCTTGTCGGAGCCAGGTCGTAAAGTCGCCGCATGGCCAAGAGCGTGAAGCAGGCGTACCGCTGCGCCGAGTGCGGCTGGCAGACCTCCAAGTGGGTGGGCCGCTGCGGCGAGTGCCAGGCGTGGGGCACTGTCGACGTGGCCGGCGCGGCAAGGCCGGTGCGGGTCGTGACCGCCGGCCCGGTCAGCGCGCCGGCGCGGCCGATCGGCGAGGTCGACGTGCAGGCGGCGCAGACGACCCCGACCGGCCTCGACGAGCTCGACCGGGTCCTCGGCGGCGGCCTGGTGCCCGGCGCCGTGCTGCTCCTGGCCGGCGAGCCCGGCATCGGCAAGTCGACGCTGCTGCTCGAGGTCGCGGCGCTGCACGCCGGCCGCGGCCCGGTGCTCTACGTCACGGGCGAGGAGTCGGCCGAGCAGGTGCGGCTGCGCGCCGACCGCGTCGGCGCGATCGCCGCCAAGCTGTTCCTCGCCGCCGAGACGGACCTGGCGGCGGTGCTCGGGCAGATCGACGCGGTCGCCCCGGAGCTCGTGGTGATCGACTCGATCCAGACGATCGGCTCGGCCGAGGTCGAGGGCGCGCCCGGCGGCGTAAGCCAGGTGCGTGAGGTCGCGGCCAACCTCATCCGGGTTGCCAAAGAGCGCGGCATCACCGCGGTCGTGGTCGGCCACGTGACCAAAGACGGCTCGATCGCCGGGCCGCGGGTGCTGGAGCACCTCGTCGACGTGGTGCTCTATTTCGAGGGCGACCGGCACAACCGGCTGCGCATGATCCGCGCGGTGAAGAACCGCTACGGCCCCACCGACGAGCTGGGCTGCTTCGACCTTTCCGAGGTGGGCATCGTCGGGCTGCCCGACCCCAGCGGCCTGTTCCTGACCCGGCGCGACACGCCCGCGCCCGGCACCTGCGTCACCGTCACGCTGGAGGGCCGCCGGCCTCTGGTGGCCGAGGTGCAGTCGCTGGTCGCGCCATCGCCGCTGGCCAACCCGCGGCGCATGACCTCCGGGCTTGACTCCTCCCGGGTGGCGATGATGCTTGCGGTGCTGCAGCGGCGGTGCCGCATCAAGCTGCACGACCGCGACGTGTACGCCGCGACGGTCGGCGGCGTGCGCCTCGGCGAGCCGTCCGTCGACCTGGCGGTGGCGCTCGCGGTGACCGGCGCGGCCAACGACGCCACGCTGCCGGCCGACCTCGTCGCCTTCGGCGAGGTGGGGCTGGCCGGCGAGGTCCGCGGGGTGCAGGCGGCCCGGCGGCGGCTGTCGGAGGCGGCCCGGCTGGGCTACCGGCGCGCGGTGGTCCCCGGCGGCTCCCTCGACCCGGCGACCGGCAAGACCGCCGGAACGTTCGTGACCGATGAGGGTATGCACGTGGTAGAGGTGGACGACGTGTGGTCCGCGCTGGAGGTCGCGTTCGCGGCCTCGGCGTCCGGAGCATGACCGACGAGCGTCCACTATGGGGATGAGAGGGAAGGACGCCCGGCCGCCGGCCTCACCGATAAACTGACCGCCGTCCAGCGACCTCCGGGGGTCACGTGCCAGCACAAGACAAGGGCAAAGACGAGCGACGGCGCGCCACCCTTGCCGCCGTCGCTCCGGGGACGCAGTTGCGCGAGGGGCTGGAGCGCATCCTGCGCGGCCACACCGGCGCGCTGATCGTGATGGGCTATGACCGGGTCGTCGCGGACCTGTGCACCGGGGGTTTCGAGCTCGACGTGGAGTTCTCCTCCACGCGACTGCGCGAGCTGGCCAAGATGGACGGCGCGATCGTCATCGACAGCAACTGCACGCGCATCGTCCGGGCCGGCGTCCACCTCATGCCCGATCCGACGATCCCGACCGAGGAGTCCGGCACCCGGCACCGCACCGCCGAGCGGGTGGCGCGCCAGACCGGCTACCCGGTGCTGTCGGTCAGCCAGTCGATGCGCATCATCGCGCTCTACCTCGACGGCCAGCGGTACGTCCTCGAAGACTCCGCGGCCATCCTGTCCCGCGCCAACCAGGCGCTGGCCACGCTCGAGCGCTACAAGCTGCGCCTCGACGAGGTCTCCGGCACGCTGTCCGCGCTGGAGATCGAAGACCTGGTCACGGCGCGTGACGTCAGCGCCGTCGTGCAACGCCTGGAGATGGTCCGGCGCATCGCGGACGAGATCAAGGGCTACGTCGTCGAGCTGGGCACCGACGGCCGGCTGCTGTCCCTGCAGCTCGACGAGCTGGTCTCCGGCGTCGACGTCGACCGGGAGCTGATCGTCCGCGACTACCGGCCGTCCGATGGGGCCCACCGCTCGGTGCAGAGCGTCCTGGCGGCGCTCGACGAGCTGTCCGCCTCCGAGCTGCTCGACCTGGCGACCGTGGCCGAGGTGCTCGACTTCGGCGGCAACGACCCGCTCGACACGCCGGTGAGCCCCAAGGGCTATCGCCTGCTCGCCAAGGTACCGCGGCTGCCGAGCCTGCTGGTCGAGCGGCTCGTGGAGCACTTCGGCGGCCTGCAGAAGCTCCTGGCCGCCAGCGTCGACGACCTGCAGTCGGTGAGCGGTGTGGGCGAGTCGCGGGCCCGCAGTGTCCGCGAGGGGCTGTCCCGCCTCGCCGAGTCCTCGATCCTCGAACGCTACGTCTGAGCCGTACGGCGTCGAAGGTCAGGGGACTCCGCCCGTTCTCCTCGTCCCCGCGTGGCCGGCAATTCTCCTCGTCCCCGCGTGGCCGGCAACGAAGCTTGGTGGCCCGGCAGCGTGCAACCGGGCCGTCTCAGGCAGCCGGATCAGCGCAGCCGGAAGACCTCGCGGTCGGACCTGATGCCGCGCGCCTTGACCGTGATCACGTAGACGCCGGGCAGCGCCCGCGACTCGCCGTCGCACCGTTTGCGGTCCCACGTCACGTCGGCGATGTAGGGGATGCCGCGGCGCAGCAGCTGGAGGTTCGAGGCCGGCCCGGCGGCGCACCGGTCCGACGACCACACCGGGTCCGAGCCGGAGGTGATGCGCAGCCGCAGAGCCCGGGCGCCCACGTCGAACGTGCAGCTCCGGCTGCCGGTGTTGACCACGCTCATCCGGAAGTGCGGCTGCTCCTTGCCCCGGAAGACCTGCTTGTCGGAGGTCAGCGCGACGACCACGTCCTGCTCATCGCACCGGTCGCCGCTGCGGCGCTGTGGCGACGGCACTGGACTCGGCGTCAGGGTGACGGTCACGGTGGCGGTCGGGACGGCGGCGGCCGGGGTGACGGCCGCGGTGACGCCGCCGGCCGTCGCCGCGGCGTTCCGCACCTGCGCGGTCGACTTCTTGTGGTCCGATCCGGAGCAGGCCCACGCCACGAGCCCGATGACGGTGATGCCTCCGGCGAGGACGTAGACCCGGCGGCGCCAGTAGGCGTCCGCCTCCCCCTGGTCACGGTTCGTGTCGGAGTCCATACGAACAGTATGCTTTTTCGATCATTGCGGGGCCGGGCGACCCGCCGTGGGAGGATCGATTGCATCATGCACGGACCCACCTATGCCGAGCCGATCCTGACCTGGTATGCCGAGAAGGCCCGCGACCTGCCGTGGCGACGGCCCGACGCCTCGCCGTGGGCGATACTCGTCAGCGAGATCATGCTGCAGCAGACGCCGGTCACGCGGGTGCTGCCGGCGTACGAGGCGTGGCTGGCGCGCTGGCCCACGCCGGCGGCGCTCGCCGCGGAGCCGCCGGGCGAGGCCGTGCGCGCCTGGGGCCGCCTCGGCTACCCGCGGCGGGCGCTGAACCTGCACGCGAGCGCCCGCGTGATCGTCGACCGGCACGACGGCCGGGTGCCCGACTCCTACGACGACCTGCGCGCGCTGCCGGGCGTGGGCGCGTACACGGCGGCGGCGGTGGCCAGCTTCGCCTACCGTCAGCGGCACGCGGTGCTGGACACCAACGTGCGGCGGGTGCTGGCCCGGATGATCTCGGGCGTGGAGTACCCGGCGAAGTCCCAGACGGTCGCGGAGGTGCGGCTGGCCGAGTCGCTCCTGCCGCCCGACGGCGAGACGGCCGCCCGCTGGGGCGTGGCCGTCATGGAGCTCGGCGCGGTGGTGTGCACGGCGCGCGCCCCGCGCTGCGCCGACTGCCCGGTGACCGCAGTGTGCGCGTGGCGCCTCGCCGGCAAGCCCGCCTACGACGGTCCCGCCCGGCGTGGCCAGACGTACGCGGGCACCGACCGGCAGTGCCGGGGCCGCCTGCTCGCCGTCCTCCGGCACGCCGCGGGGCCGGTGGAGAAGGCCGCCCTCGACGACGCCTGGGACGACGTGCCGCAGCGCGAGCGGGCTCTGTCGTCGCTGATCGAGGACGGTCTGGTCGATCCCCTCGACGACGGCCGCTTCGCCCTTCCCGCCTGACCTCTGCCCGCCTGACCCGGGAGCCCGTCGCTTCGGTGGGCGGTCGCCGTACCGCCGCCGCCCCGATGCCGACCGCCCCGCCGGACGTGGTGGCGTCCGGCGGGGCGGTCGGAGGGGGCTCGGCCGCGGCGAGGCCGGCGGGTCAGCTGAAGTTCACGTCGCCGGCTCGCGTGTAGGACGTGCGCGCGCGGCAGTTCCATGGCCACGGAGCCGTCAGCCCACCGGCGCGGCGCGCCCGCCCGATCCGCGCGGCCACTTCCCCCGATAACGGCCGTGCGGAGTGCGCCGCCGGGTCCGTAAGAGGGGACGGGCCCGGCGGCCGCATGACCAACGATCGAAGAGAGCAGGAGATCATGACCGGAACCGATCTCGCCACCACCCGGCACGCCGTGCTGAAGCGGCACCATGTCCGGTCGCCCGGTCGGCCGGCGGGCCAAGGGCGGATCAGCGGAAGCCGGCGACCTCGTGCGGGACGTACGGCTTCTCCAGGCGGGCGACCTCGTCGTCGGTGAGCCGCAGTTCCAGCGCGGCCAGGGCGTCGTCGAGGTGCCGGCGGCGGCCCATGCCGACGATCGGCGCGGTCACGAACGGCTTGCCGAGCATCCACGCCAGCGCGACCTGGGCGCGGGAGACCCCGCGCGCCTCGGCCACCGCCGCGACCGCCTCGACGATCTCCCGGTCGCGCTCCTGGTACAGCGTCTTGCCGAACTCGTCGGTCTGGCTGCGGGCGGTCTCCTCGTCCCAGTCGCGGGTGAGGCGGCCGCGGGCCAGCGGACTCCACGGGATGACCGCGATGCCCTGGTCGGCGCAGAGCGGCATCATCTCGCGCTCCTCCTCGCGGTAGAGGAGGTTGTAGTGGTTCTGCATCGTGACGAAACGGGTCCTGCCGTGCGCGTCGGCCGTGTACAGCGCCTTGGCGAACTGCCACGCGTACATCGATGAGGCGCCGATGTAGCGGGCCTTCCCCGCCTTGACGACGTCGTGCAGCGCCTCCAGCGTCTCCTCGATGGGCGTCGTGTAGTCCCAGCGGTGGATCTGGTACAGGTCGACGTAGTCGGTGCCCAGGCGGCGCAGGCTGCCCTCGATCTCCGTCATGATCGCCTTGCGGGAGAGCCCGGCGCCGTTCGGCCCGGGCCGCATCCGCCCGTGCACCTTGGTCGCCAGCACGATGTCCTCCCGCCGCGCGTACTCCTTCAGGGCGCGGCCGACGATCTCCTCGCTGGTGCCGTCCGAGTACACGTTGGCGGTGTCGAAGAAGTTGATCCCCGCCTCGACGGCGGCGCGGATGAGCGGGCGGGCCTGCTCCTCGTCCAGCGTCCAGGCGTGGTTGCCACGCTCGGGGACCCCGAAGCTCATGCATCCGACGCAGATCGGCGACACTTCGAGGCCGGTGTTGCCCAGCTTCACGTACTCCATGGGTCTCCCTCTCCCCACTGTGCGGTCACGCGAACGGCGTGAAGCCCCGCGTTCCAGGCGGAACGCGGGGCTTCGAGGATCAATGCCGATTACGGGTGGTTGATCGGCTGACCCGCCGACGACGGAGTCTCGAGGACGGCGTCGGGCTTGGGCTCACCCCGGAAGGTGAACTTGGCGGTCTCGCCGCTGCCCTCGACCCCGACGACGACGATCTCGCCGGCCCGCAGCTCCCCGTACAGGATCTTCTCGGACAGGGCGTCCTCGATCTCCCGCTGGATCGTGCGGCGCAGCGGGCGGGCGCCCAGCACCGGGTCGTAGCCCCGCTCGGCGAGCAGCTCCTTGGCCTCGGGCCGCAGCTCGATGCCCATGTCGCGGTCTTTCAGCCGCTCGTCCACCTTGGCGATCATCAGGTCGACGATCTGGATGATCTCCTTCGGCGTGAGCTGGTGGAACACGACCGTGTCGTCGACGCGGTTCAGGAACTCGGGCCGGAAGTGCTGCTTGAGCTCTTCGTTGACCTTCGCCTTCATCCGCTCGTAGGAGCCCTGCTCGTCGTTCTCCCGCGCGAAGCCCACCGACAGGCCCTTGGAGATGTCCCGGGTGCCGAGGTTGGTCGTCATGATCACGACGGTGTTCTTGAAGTCGACCACCCGGCCCTGGGCGTCGGTCAGGCGACCGTCTTCCAGGATCTGCAGCAGCGAGTTGAAGATGTCGGGGTGAGCCTTCTCGATCTCGTCGAACAGGACCACCGAGAACGGCTTGCGCCGCACCTTCTCGGTCAGCTGGCCGCCCTCCTCGTACCCGACGTAGCCGGGCGGGGAGCCGAACAGCCGCGAGACGGTGTGCTTCTCCATGAACTCGCTCATGTCAAGCTGGATCAGCGCGTCCTCGTCCCCGAACAGGAACTCCGCCAGCGTCTTGGACAGCTCGGTCTTACCGACGCCGGACGGGCCGGCGAAGATGAACGAGCCGCCGGGACGCTTGGGGTCCTTCAGGCCGGCGCGGGTACGCCGGATCGACTGAGACAGCGCCTTGATGGCGTCGTTCTGGCCGATGACCCGCTTGTGCAGCTCCTCCTCCATGCGGAGCAGCCGGGCGGACTCCTCCTCGGTGAGCTTGAAGACCGGGATTCCGGTGGCCGTGGCCAGAACCTCGGCGATGAGGTCCTCGGTGACCTCGGCGACGACGTCCATGTCGCCGGCCTTCCACTCCTTCTCCCGCTGCGCCTTGGCCTGAAGAAGCTGCTTCTCCTTGTCGCGCAGCGCGGCGGCCTTCTCGAAGTCCTGCGCGTCGATCGCGGACTCCTTCTCGCGCCGCACGTCGGCGATCTTCTCGTCGTACTCGCGCAGGTCCGGCGGCGCGGTCATGCGGCGGATGCGCATGCGCGAGCCGGCCTCGTCGATGAGGTCGATCGCCTTGTCCGGCAGGAACCGGTCACTGATGTAACGGTCGGCGAGCTGGGCGGCGGCCACGAGGGCGCCGTCGGTGATCGAGACGCGGTGGTGCGCCTCGTACCGGTCGCGCAGGCCCTTGAGGATCTCGATCGTGTGGCTGAGCGAGGGCTCGGCCACCTGGATCGGCTGGAAGCGCCGCTCCAGCGCGGCGTCCTTCTCCAGGTACTTGCGGTACTCGTCCAGCGTCGTCGCGCCGATCGTCTGCAGCTCGCCACGGGCCAGCATCGGCTTGAGGATGCTGGCGGCGTCGATCGCGCCCTCGGCGGCGCCCGCACCGACCAGCGTGTGCAGCTCGTCGATGAACAGGATGATGTCGCCGCGGGTGCGGATCTCCTTCAGCACCTTCTTCAGGCGCTCTTCGAAGTCACCGCGGTAGCGGGAGCCGGCGACCAGGGCACCGAGGTCGAGCGTGTAGAGCTGCTTGTCCTTCAGCGTCTCGGGCACCTCGCCCTTGACGATCTTCTGAGACAGGCCCTCCACGACGGCGGTCTTGCCGACGCCGGGCTCCCCGATCAGCACCGGGTTGTTCTTGGTACGGCGGGACAGCACCTGCATGACCCGCTCGATCTCTTTCTCACGCCCGATGACGGGGTCGAGCTTGCCCTCGCGCGCGGCCTGTGTCAGGTTGCGGCCGAACTGGTCCAGTACCAGAGAGGTCGACGGCGCCGCCTCCGAAGGACCACCGGACGAGGCCGGCTCCTTGCCCTGGTAACCGTGCAGCAGCTGGATCACCTGCTGGCGCACGCGGTTGAGGTCGGCGCCCAGCTTCACCAGCACCTGCGCGGCCACGCCCTCACCCTCGCGGATCAGGCCGAGCAGGATGTGCTCGGTCCCGATGTAGTTGTGACCGAGCTGCAGTGCCTCCCGCAGCGACAGCTCCAAGACCTTCTTCGCCCGCGGAGTGAACGGGATGTGCCCCGAAGGCGCCTGCTGCCCCTGGCCGATTATCTCCTCGACCTGCTGACGGACGGCCTCGAGGCTGATGCCGAGGCTCTCCAGAGCCTTGGCGGCAACACCCTCGCCCTCGTGGATGAGGCCCAAGAGGATGTGCTCGGTGCCGATGTAGTTGTGGTTGAGCATCCTGGCCTCTTCCTGAGCCAGGACGACAACCCGCCGCGCGCGGTCCGTGAACCTCTCGAACATCTCGTCGCTCCTCACAGAGCGGTCGGGCAGTAGCCGGGACATCCGACCCTGTCCTCCCGCATGCTAGCCCCGCCCCGCAGGCGACGCCTCGGTGCCGTACCTGAAGCGTTCCCAGGCCCAGGGCTGTTCATCCTCATCCAACTACCACGCAGGGCCGGGATGTTCCCCGTACGCCGCAAGCGAACGGCCCGCCGCCTACAAAAATCTGGCGACGGGCCGGTTTCACTTGTCGTTGCGGTGGTTCAGTGCGCGCGCTCGTACTCCTCGACGACGGTCGCGGGGATGCGGCCGCGCTCGTTGACCTTGATCCCACGCGCCTTCGCCCACGCACGGATGTCGGCGCTGCGCTCGCGGCTCGACGCGGCACGGCGGCGGCGGCGGCCGGCGCCCGCCCTCCGCGCGTGCTCCACGAACGGCGACAGAGAATCGCGCAGCTTCTTTGCGTTGTCGCTGCTGAGGTCGATCTCATAGGAGACACCGTCGATAGAGAACGGCACCGTCTCCTCCGCCTCGCCACCATCGAGGTCGTCGATGAGGCGCTTAATGATCTGCTCTGCCATGGAGACTGACCTTTCACCGGAGCAAACTGCATTCGGTTGCCAAAGATATACTGGGTTGGTGGCCGCTGACAATTCGGCCCACTGAACCGAGTTTAGCACGCCCGTTACCCAGGGTAATCTCCGGCAATCGCTCCGGCGCACGCCGGTTACTCGCCGCTCCGGCAGGGGTTAGTCGCCGTCGCCCCGGTTCTGCTGCGGGCGTTCGCGTCGCCGCTTACCGCCCATCTCTTGCCGCAGGAGCCGGAACAGGCCCACGCAGAAGGCCACGGCGACGACGAGAGACGGGGCGAGGGCCTCAAGGTCCTTCGACATGGGGTCACGCCTTCCGTTCCGCTCGGTTATCCGCACCGGCGCCCCGGCGGCAGTGCCCAAGGCGCGGTTCTCACAGGGAAATTGTCTCCCCGGTGCGCCGTCGGCGGCACACCGGCCCCTTTCCCCGTCCTGGCGCGCGCGGAGGTCCCGCGCGCACCGCCCGGCCGGGCCCCGGGCGGCCGCCGGCGCGGCTCACCATGCTGACGTCGGTCTTCACCCGCTGTGCGGGTCCGGCCGCCGCGCACCCGCCGCAGGCCCGCCGACCGGGCACCCGGCCGGAAACGGGGTCCGCCTCCGCATTTTGCCGCACCCCGGGCAACACGAATAAGCCCACCGAACCGGCTCTTAACCGCCTACGGCAGCCGCGGAATGCGCGGCCCGCGGCTCCGCCGGCCCCCGGGATGCCCGGCGGCGAAGGGGCCCGCGAAACCCGGCGTCTGCGGCGAACCGGCGATCATAAGTCGCCGGGCATGGCAGGATCCAATGCTGCCGGACAGGCGATCGAGAGGCGACGGGCGACGACGTGACGTTCTACGCGGACCTTCATATACATTCGAAGTACTCCCGCGCATGTAGCAAGGACTGTGACCTTGAACACTTGGCGTGGTGGGCCGCGCGCAAAGGCGTGGCGGTCGTGGGCACCGGCGATTTCACGCACCCGGCGTGGATGCGGGAGCTCCGCGAGAAGCTGGTTCCCGCGGAAGCCGGGCTCTTCCGGCTGCGGCCGGAGCTCGAGCGGCGGGTCGCCCGTACGCTACCGCCCGCATGCCGCGGCCCCGTACGCTTTCTGCTCTCGGTCGAGATCTCCACGATCTACAAAAAGGGTGAACGAACACGGAAGGTACATCACCTCCTTTATGCTCCGTCGTTCGACGCGGCCGGCCGGATCACCGCCGCACTTGCCAAGATCGGCAACCTGACGTCCGACGGGCGGCCGATCCTGGGGCTGGATTCCCGCCATCTGCTCGAGATCACCCTGCAGAGCGATCCAGGCTCCTACCTCATCCCCGCGCACGTGTGGACCCCGTGGTTCTCGGCCCTGGGCTCGAAGTCGGGTTTCGACGCGATCACCGACTGCTACGACGACCTCGCCGACCACGTCTTCGCGGTGGAGACCGGTCTGTCGTCCGACCCCCTCATGAACTGGCGGGTGAGCGCGCTCGACCGTTACCGCCTCGTAAGCAATTCCGACGCGCACTCGCCGCCCGCACTGGCCCGCGAGGCGTCCGCGTTCGACACCGCGATGGACTACCACGCGCTGCGCGCGGCGCTGGAGACCGGCGAGGGGTACGCGGGCACCGTCGAGTTCTTCCCCGAGGAGGGCAAGTACCACCTCGACGGCCACCGCAAGTGCGGCGTCCGCCTCGAGCCGGAGGAGACCAAGGCGCACGGTGGCCGCTGCCCCGCCTGCGGCCGCCCGCTCACGGTCGGCGTGCTCTACCGCGTCGACGAGCTCGCCGACCACCCGGAGGGACGCCGCCCGGACGGCGCGGCCGGCTACCGCAACCTGATCCCGCTGCCGGAGATCGTCAGCGAGATCCGCGGCGTCGGTCCGCGCTCGAAGTCCGTGCTCGGGCACATCGCCGAACTCGTCGCCACGCTCGGGCCGGAGCTGACGATCCTGGAGGACGCGCCGCTGGACGACGTCCGCCGGGTCGGCGGCGAGCTGCTCGCCGAGGCCATCGGCCGGCTCCGGCGCGGCCAGGTCATCCGCGACGCCGGCTACGACGGCGAGTACGGCGTGATCCGCCTCTTCGAGCCGGGCGAGCTCCGGCGCGAGGGCAGGCGAGCGGTCGGCCTGTCCGACGCGCCCGGTGACACCGGCCTGTTCGACCTGCCCGAGCCCGCCGCCCCGCCGCGTGTCCCGGCCTCCGGGGCCATCGAGCGGGCGGCGTCCGCGATGGATGCGGACGCGACGGACGCAGCCGCAGGGGCGAGGGACGCAGCCGCCGGGGCGGCCGGCGCCGGCGCGGCACCGACGCCGGAGGAGGCCCGGACCGCCGGGACCGCCGGTACCCGCGCCGCCGGTACCGGTGAGCACGCCGCCGTTGCCGATGTCGCCGGCGGGTCCGCGCGCCCGGGCCGGGCGGCTCGTCCGGTCCCGTCGGCCGCCAGGAGGGTGGCGAAGACGGGATCCGACGTGGACGAGCGGCAGGAGACCATCCCCATCCCCGGCGCCGTCCCCGTTCCCGCGGGCGGCGCCGCGCACGGCAGGGCCGACGCCGCTCCGTCCTCCGCGGACGCCGCGGGATCGTCCACGGGAGCGCCGGCGCCCGAGGCATCCGACGCCGATCTTCCGATCGAAGGCCAGCAGGACATCTTCGAGGCCGCCGAGGACGCCGAGGACGAGGCGAGGTACGACGGCGCGGGCGAGGATGGCGAGCATCCCGGAACGGGTGCAGCGGCCGGCGGCCCGTCGCCCTGCGACGGGCGTTCGGTGCTGGACGGTCTCGACCCGGAACAGCGGGCGGCGGCCGCCCATCCCGGCGGCCCGCTCCTGATCATCGCGGGGCCCGGTACCGGGAAGACCCGCACGCTGACCCACCGGATCGCCCACCTCGTCGGCGAGCGCGGCGTACCGCCCGAAGCGTGCCTGGCGATCACGTTCACGCGGCGCGCTGCCGACGAGATGCGCGAACGGCTGGCCACGCTCCTGCCCGACCGGGCGGCCCGGCTCACCGTGACCACCTTCCACGGGCTGGGCGCGTCGATCCTGCGCGAGCAGCACGAGCGGGCCGGCCTGCCGCCGGCGTTCCGCATCGCGGACGAGGGCGAGCGGCTCGACATCGCCCGGGAGATGACCGGATCCGACAAGGAGGCCCGCCGCCTGCTCGCCGACCTCGACCGCCCGGCCCCGCACCCGGGCGGCGTCGCGGGCGACGACACGGAGGCGCGCCTGTCGTTCGAGAAGCGGCTGCGCGAGCGCGGAGCGGCCGACTTCACCGATCTGCTGCGCCTGCCGGTGCGGCTGCTGGCCGGCGATCCGGCCCTCGCGGCGCACTACCGCGAACGCTGGCGGTGGATCAGCGTCGACGAATATCAGGACATCGACGAGACGCAATACGCCCTCCTGCGCCTCCTGACGGGTGAGTACGGCGCGGGCGAGCGGGACTCGTACGAGGCGGGCGCCGACGAGGCTCGCACGGCCGAGACGGGCGAGGGCGGTACGCCTGCGGCGGGCGCGGACGGAGCGGGCGCGCCGTCCGCCGACGCGCCGTCCGCGGGCATGCCGTCCGCCGGCGCCGAGCGAGCGGGGCAGCAGGACCGTGGGCTCACCGCGATCGGCGACCCGGATCAGGCGATCTACGCCTTCCGTGGCGCCGACGTCGGGTTCTTCCTCCGCTTCCGCGCGGACTTCCCGTCCGCGACCGAGGTGCAGCTGACGCGGAACTACCGGTCGGCGCCGGCGATCGTGCACGGCGCCGTGCGGGCCGTGGCGCCGACGAGTCTCGTGCCGGGCCGACGGCTGGTGCCCCAGGTGGCGGGCGACGGGCTGATCCGCCTGCACGAGGCGGCCGACCCGCAGGCGGAGGCCGAGTTCGTCGCCACGACCGTCGACCGGCTGCTCGGCGGCTCGTCCTTCCACTCGATGGACTCCGGGCGCTCCGACGGCCACCATGACGACCACCTCGGCTTCTCCGACATCGCGGTGCTGTACCGCACGGACGCGCGATCCGAGGCGGTCATGGACGCGCTCACCCGGGCCGGCATGCCGTTCCAGAAGTGCTCGCACGACCGGCTCATCAGGCGTCCGGGAGTGCGGGCGCTGGCGCATGAGCTGCGGCACCATGGCGGGCCCCTGAGGGCGCGGATCCGGGCGGCGGCGGACGCGCTGGCGGAGGTGCACGACGAGGCGGTGCTGCTGGCCGCGGCCGAGCTGATGGCGCCGCTCGCGGACCGCTGCGGCGACGACGTGGAGGCGTTCTTGACCGAGCTGGCCCTGGGCGCCGAGGTGGACGCCTTCGACCCGCGGGCGGACCGGATCGCGCTGCTGACCCTGCACGCTGCGAAGGGTCTGGAGTTCCCGGTCGTGTTCGTCATCGGGTGCGAGGACGGGCTGCTCCCGCTGCGCCTGCCCGACAGCGACGAGGCGGAGGAGCGGCGGCTGTTCTTCGTCGGGATGACGCGGGCGCGCCGGCACCTGTTCCTGTCCGGCAGCCGGTGGCGCGAGCCGTCACCGTTCCTGCGCGCGCTGCCGGAGGAGCTGACCACCCGGGCGGCCGGCGTGCGCCGCCGCCCGCGCGACCGCCAGCTCCGCCTGCTCTGATCGGCCGCGCCCGCGGGCCGAACCGCGCCGCGACGGGCCGGCGCGCGGGCGTGACCGCGCACGCGGATCGGCGTGCGGACCGGCGTACAGGCCGCCGCCCCACGTCCGCATGGCCCGGAAGGAGCGCGCCGCCGAACGCCGGTCAGGCGCGGACGACGACGGTTCCGGCGGCGCGGTCGTGCAGGGCCTGACGGTACGCACCCTCGAACAGCAGGCCGATCTCCCCGAGCCAGAAGATCCCGGCGAGGGCGTTGAGCACCGGGACCGGCCGGGCGGCGGACGGCAGGACGAAGATCGCCGCACGGACGAGCGACTGGAGCGTGCCGGGCCGTCCGCCGTCGGTCACCGACGCCACGCGGATCCCGGTGAGCCGCTTGCCGACCGTGCGGCCCCACACGGCGAGCTGCACGGTTTCATACGCCAGGAAGATGACCGCGAAGGCGAGCGAGGCGACGACGGTCTGGGCGGTGCGGTGCGGGAACAGCTCCTCGGCGGCGGTCGCGACGGGAATGCCGACGAGGAGGATGTCGATGATGCGCGCGACGAGCCGCTGCGCGGGCTCGGCGAGCATGTCGGCGGCCTGGCTGGTCACTCGTACGCGTACCCCCGGTCGTCATACCTCCGGTCGTCGTACGCACGGTCGTGGTACGCCGGTTCGTCGTACGCCCGGCCCTCGGACGCCGGGTCGTCGTAGTCGCGGTCGTCGACCACGACGGTGGCGGCGAGCCGGTCGTGGAGGGCCTGGTGCAGTGGCTGGTCCCAGACCGCCCACAGGTACGCCATGACCGTGCCGACGCCGCAGCCGAACAGGTAGGCGAGGTTGTTGACGGCGGCGCGGCCGACCGCGCGGGCGGGCGTCAGCGGCGCGCCCGTCTCGTCCAGCACCCGCAGGCCGAGGACGCGCTTGCCGAGCGTCTGCCCCCACAGCGCGAGCTGGACGGCCTCGTACGCGAACGGCACGATGCCCAGGACGAGGACCCAGCCGAAGATCGACACTCCGGACCAGACGCCCCCGGTCTCCTTGACGCTGGTGGCCGGCCGGTCGAGGCCGTACGCGGCGATCATGAACGGGAGGATCAGCGCGAACCCGACGACGCCGAGCAGGCCCGCGTCGATGAGCCGGGCACCGGCCCGCCGCATGATCGGCGCCAGGAAAAGATCGCCGCCCGCGCCGGCCTCCGCGTACGCCCTGCCCTCGTCCGCCGCCCGGACGTAGGGCGGGTACGCCTCGCTCATCTGTGCTCCCTGCTCATCTGTGCTTCCCGCTCAGCCTCCAGGACGCCTTCAGACGCCGCCTTCCCTCCTCGCTCCGGTCGCTTCGCTCCCTGCGCTCCTCAGTCCAGGCGGCGTCGCGCCCTTCCGGCTCGCTCATCTGTGCCCCTCGAGGTGCAGGAGCATGCGGGTGTTGCCCAGTGTGTTCGGCTTGACCCGGTCCAGGTCGAGGAATTCCGCCACGCCGTCGTCATAGGAACGAAGCAGTTCCTCGTAGACCTCCGGGGCGACCGGCGTGCCCTGGATCGGCCGGAAGCCGTGGTGAGAGAAGAAGTCCACCTCGAACGTCAGGCAGAACACCCGCCGGACGCCGAGCTCGCGCGCGGTGTCGAGGAGCCGCGCGACGATGCGGTGCCCGACGCCGTGGCCGCGGCAGGCCGGGTCGACCGCCACCGTGCGGACCTCGGCGAGATCCTCCCACATCACGTGCAGGGCGCCGCAGCCCACGACGTCACCGGACGAACGGTCCTCGGCGACCCAGAACTCCTGGACGTCCTCATAGAGGGTCACGGTCGGCTTGGCCAGCAACCGCCCCGGACCGGAGTACATGTCGACCAGACGCCGGATCCCCCGGACGTCGGTGGCACGGGCGCGGCGGATCGCTATTTCCACGAACACGTGACCCTAGCCGGGCGCCGCCGCGCCGGCGCCCGCCGGGGCGACACGAGGCCCGCACGCCGCCCGGTTCCCGACGCGTCAGATGAGCTGCCGCCGCGCCGCCCAGACGACGGCCTCGATGGGGGTGTTGACGTCGAGCCGATCACATATGGATCGCAGCCTCCTCCGCAGCGTGCGCGCGCTGAGCTCGAGTTTCCGCGCCGCCACATCCGCGGTGACACCTGTGGCGATCTGCGCGAGCAAGCGGAGTTCGTCCTCGCTCAGACGCGGGTCCTCGGTGCCACGGCGGGTGAGTGTGGCCTGTTCCACTCCGTCCTCCCTCGTCCCGGGGTGATGACTGCGGGGATGCGGCGCCGGCCGCATAGGCACGGGTAGGCCTTTACGCGCTTGACCGGAGGTGGCCGCCCGAACGAAATCGATGCGTGCGGCGGGAACTCCAGGTAACGATTCGTACGTTGAAGAGTCGAGCAAGGAAGTCACCTCGTGTCCGCGAGGAAACGTCCCGGCGGAGCTGCCAGGGCCGCCTCCGGCGTGGTCGGATGAGGTCATCTGTGCGCCACTCGCCCCCATCCCTTCACGCAACGGCCCGGCAAAGATCGTGAATCGTTTCAAGCTACGCTCCGACCGGAACGCTAAGCGGCCCGGTCCGGACCGTCAAGGGTTCGAATACTACGGCGTGTGTGCAGGTAAAAACACTCCGTCACATAACGCATCGGACACGGTTGATCACCCCTGTCAAGCTGCGGAAACCGCATCGGGGGAAGGTGAGCGGGGTGTCGCGGGTCAGCATTCGTGATGTGGCGATACACGCCGGCGTCTCCGTTGGCACGGTTTCGAACGTCCTAAATCGGCCAAATCTCGTGGCCGAAGCCACCCGCATCCGTGTCCAGGCCGCCATCGGCGAGCTGGGGTTCGTCCGCAACGAGAGCGCACGGCAGCTCCGGCAGGGCCGCGGCCGCACCTTCGGGCTGCTGGTGGAGAGCATGGCCGACCCGTACGCCACTGAGCTCGGCCGGAGCGTGCAGGCCGCGATGAGCGCCGACGGCTTCGAGATCCTGTGGTGCAGCAGCGACGGATCGGCGGCCGGCGAGCAACGGTGCGTCGACTTCTTCGAGGAGCAGTACGTCTCCGGCGTCATCGTCACCCCGATCGGGCTGGACCACCGGCGGATCGCGGCGCTGCGCGCCCGCGGCCTGGCGGTGGTGCTGCTCGACCGCGCGGCGGGCGACGCCTGCGTGGCCCGCGTCGACCACCGGGCCGGCGGCGAGCTGGCCGCCCGCCACGTCCTCGACCGCGGGCACCGCCGCATCGCGTACGTGACCGGACGGCTGAGTCCGGGACCGCCGCGGGACCGTCTCGACGGAGTGGCGGCCGCGGTGCGCGCCGAGGACGCTGCGGCGCCGGTCGTGGTCGACGTGCCGGAGCCGACGCCGACCGCGGGCCGCGAGGCGGCGCGGCGGGTGCTGGAGATCGATCCGCTGCCGACCGCGGTGCTGTGCGCGAACGACGGCCTGGCCGTCGGCCTGCTGAACGAGCTGGTGCGGGCGGGCGTGAAGGTGCCGTCGGAGGTCAGCGTGGTCGGCTACGACGACCTGGAGATCGCCGCGACGGCAGTGGTGCCGCTGACGACCGTGCGCCGGCCGCGCGGCGAACTCGGCCGGGTCGCGGCGGAACTGGCCGTGGCGGAGGCGGGCGACGCCGACGAACACGAGCACCGGCAGGTCGTCCTGGCGCCCGAACTGGTCGTCCGCGAATCGACCTGAGCCCGGAAACGCCGACGTCCCGGAACCCGCGAGCGCGGGCTCCGGGACGAAGGGACGGCTCGGTCAGGCCGTGGCGGCGGCTGCGCCGACGGCCGCGGCGGCCTCAGGGTGACCGATCGCCAGGCCGGTGGCCGGGTCGAAGAAGTGCAGCCGGGCGGTGTCGACGGCCAGCTCGATCTCCTGGCCGGGGCGGACGTGCGAGCGGGCGTTGACGCGGGCGGTCCACAGCGCCTTGTTGTCGGCGAGCGGGATGGCGGCGTCGTCCTCGTCGGCGTCGTGCGCCAGGTCGGCGGTGTCCTTGTGCTCGACCGGCGGGGCGTCGATCGTGAAGATCACGTTGATCTCGCTGCCCAGCTCCTCGGTGACGTCCGCCTTCACCTTCATCGTCGGCCAGTCCTTGCCGTTGTGGGTGGCGTCCTCGAAGTCGGATGGGCGGACGCCGAGGATGACCTGGCGCCCGAAGTAGTCGTCCAGGCCCGCGCGGCTTTGCAGCAGGCCCTCGTCCACCGGCAGGCGGTAGCCGGCGAAGGCGATCTTGGGGCCGTCGTCGCGGACCAGCTCGGCGGTGACGAAGTTCATCGCCGGGGAGCCGATGAACCCGGCGACGAACAGGTTCACCGGGTCGTCGAAGAGGTTCTGGGGGGTGTCGACCTGCTGGAGCCTGCCTTCGCGCAGGACGCAGACGCGGTCGCCGAGGGTCATGGCCTCGACCTGGTCGTGGGTGACGTAGACGGTGGTGACGCCGAGGCGGTCGTGCAGCTGGCTGAGCGAGGCGCGCATCGACACGCGCAGCTTGGCGTCCAGGTTCGACAGCGGCTCGTCCATCAAGAACGCCTGCGGCTCGCGCACGATCGCCCGGCCCATCGCCACACGCTGCCGCTGACCACCGGACAGGGCGGCGGGCTTGCGCTTGAGGAACTGTTCGAGACCGAGCATCTTGGCGGCTTCGTTCACCCGCTTCTTGATCTCCGGCTTGGGCGTGCCGCGGAGCTGGAGGCCGAACGCGAGGTTCTGCTCGACGGTCATGTGCGGGTAGAGCGCGTAGTTCTGGAAGACCATCGCGATGTCGCGGTCCTTGGGCGCCAGGTTGTTGACGACCCGGTCGCCGATGGTGATCTCGCCGGAGGTGATGTCCTCCAAGCCGGCGATCATCCGCAGCGCGGTGGACTTGCCGCAGCCGGAGGGGCCGACCAGCACCATGAACTCCCCGTCCGCGATGTCCAGGCTGAGGTTGTCGACCGCTTTCACATCGCTGGTGTAGGCCTTGTCGACGTGATCAAGGATGATCTTGGCCATCTCTGGCTCCCCTGAATGCTCGGCTGCGAAAAGTGTCCACAACCATAATCGGTGTTTACATATATGAACAAGGCTTGAACGGGACTAAGCTGTCCATGGCTCCGGCGTGGTCGCCGGATCGCGCGAAGAAGCGCCGCCGGGGCGCTTCCGAAGGGGCTCGAATGGACGCATCCGAGGGGACGCCGCCGGGCGTGAAGTCCGCAATGCGCACGGTCGCGCTGCTGGACTTCTTCGCCCGCCAGGGCGGCATGAACAGCCTGACGGAGATCCAGCACGAGCTCGGCTACCCCAAGAGCAGCCTGTACGCGCTGCTGCGCACACTCGTGCAGCTCGGCTGGGTCGAGACCGACCCGACCGGCACCCTGTACCGCATCGGCATGCGGGCCCTGCTCGTCGGCGCCTCCTACATCGACGGCGACCCGGTCGTCGGCATGGCGCACGAGACCCTCGACTGGCTCGCCGAGGTGACCGGCGAGACCGTGCACTTCGGCCGGCTCGACGACGGCGACGTGGTCTACCTGTCCTCCCGGCCGTCCCGGCACAACCTGCGCCCGGTGATCCGGGTCGGCCGCCGGGTGCCCGCGCACGCCACCGCCCTGGGCAAGGCGCTGCTCGCCGACCAGCCCGACCTGCGCGCGCCCGCCGACCTGGAGCGGAGGACCGATCGCACCATCACCGACCGCTCCGCGCTCCTCGCCGAGCTGCGGCGGGTGCGCGAGCGCGGCCACGCCGTCGACCGCGGGGAGAACACCCCGGGAGTGTGCTGCATCGGCGTCGTGCTGCGGCTACGGCGGCCCGCCCGCGACGCGATCAGCGTGTCGGTCCCGGCCGTACGCCTCGACGACGCGCGGGAACGGGAGATCTCCGCGCTGCTCCTGCAGGCCCGCGAACGCATCGAATACGCCGCATATCACTTGACCAGCTGATCCACTCTCGAGGCGGTAACGCCGGGGAGAAGGAGGGCCATGACCGATCTCGGCGTCGGGGTCCGCGACCTGCTCGGCTTCGACCCGTTCGACCCCGACTTCCACACCGACCCGTACGCGCACTACCGCCGCCTGCGCACCGGTGCCCCGCTCCAGCAGCTCCAGCGCACGCCGGGCGGCCTGTGGATCACCCTCTCGTTCGATGTCTGCGCGAAGATCCTGCGCGACCCGCGCTTCGGCCACGGCGACGGCCCGGCACGGCTGCGCGGCGACCGCGTACCGCCCAAGGCCCGGTCCTTCCTCGTCCTCGACCCGCCCGACCACACCCGGCTGCGCCGCCTCGTCAGCAAGGCGTTCACCGCCCGGTTCGTCGAACGCCTCCGGCCGCGGGTGACCGCCCTCGTCGACGAGCTGCTGTCCGGCCTGCGCGGCGAGGTCGACCTGATCTCCACGTTCGCCTACCCGCTGCCGGTCGCCGTGATCAGCGAGATGCTGGGCGTGCCGGCCGCGGACCACGAACGGTTCAAGGGCTGGTCCCACGCGCTCGCCCGCGGCCTCGACCCGGACTTCGTCATCCCGCCCGCCGAGCGCGGGCGGCGGGAGGACGCCCGCCTGGAGTTCGCCGGCTACTTCCGCGAGCTGGCCGCTCGCCGCCGCGCCGAGCCGCGCGACGACCTGCTCAGCGCCCTCGCCGGAATCGACGAGCTGTCGGAGGACGAGCTGATCGCCACCTGCATCCTGCTGCTCGTCGCCGGCCACGAGACCACGGTCAACCTCATCGCCAACGGCACGCTCGCCCTGCTACGCCACCCGGACGAGCTCGCCCGCTTCCGCGCCGACCTCGGCCAGGCCCCCGCCGTCGTCGAAGAACTGCTGCGCTACGACCCGCCCGTGCAGCTCAGCGGCCGCGTCGCGCTGGAGGATGCCGAGGTCGCCGGGCAGCACGTCCGCAAGGGCGAGGCCATCATGCTGCTGCTCGGCGCCGCCAACCGCGACCCCGAGGTGTTCCCCGACCCCGACCGCCTCGACGTCACCCGCGCGCCCGAGCGCCACCTGGCATTCGGGCTGGGCATCCACTTCTGCCTGGGCGCCCCGCTGGCCCGTCTGGAAGGCCGGGTCGCCCTGACCGCCCTCGCCCGCCGCGACCTGGCCCTGGCCGGCGAACCGTCCTACAAGCCGAACCTGATCCTGCGCGGCATGTCCGAACTCCCGGTCCGCCTGGGCTGAGCGCGATCGGCCGTCCCGTCCTCAGATCAGCCATCCCGGTCGACCGGCCGTGCGTTGGGCTCGCGCTATGAACGGCTGCAGGGTGCCGACTCCCCTGCTGTATGGCCGCGTTCTCCGGCGTGCCCGGCGTTCGCACGGCATCGATGAGTTCCTTGATCTCATCGGACACTGGAACGGGCAGACGGTTGCCGGCGGCCATCTCACGCCCTCCCTCACCGCGACTCGACCGTTAGGGCAGACTCTGCCGCAACCATTGCTACATACGATGTAGCAGGTTGTGTCGCAGTTAGACGGCGTGGAAGTCGCGCGTGAACGGCTCGGGTCCGATATCGAAAGCTCCTGGGCACGCGTCCCCGCATCTTCGCCGACCGAGCCGCTGCGGCGTCCCGCCGGAAGGGCACGCCCGCTACCGCCCCAGCAGCCGCACGGCGGTGGCCCATGAGGTCACCCGGCGGCCGGCCGTTCTCTTGGGGGCGATCTCTCGGCCGTGCCGATCGGTCCTGGGCGGCCGGGGGCTTCTGACGCCGCCCCGCAGCGTGCGTGACTATTCGGGCTTGACCAAGGGGAACAGCATGGTCTCGCGGATGTTCTTGCCGGTGAAGGCCATGATCATCCGGTCGATGCCGATGCCGACGCCGCCCGTCGGGGGCATCGCGTATTCCAGGGCGCGCAGGAAGTCCTCGTCGAGCTGCATCGCCTCGGGGTCGCCGCCGGCAGCCTTCAGCGACTGCTCGGTGAGCCGCCGGCGCTGCTCGATCGGGTCGATCAGCTCCGAGTACGCGGTGCCCAGCTCGGTGCCGAAGCCGATGAGGTCCCACTTCTCGGTGAGCAGCGGGTCGTCGCGGTGCTGCCGGGTGAGCGGCGAGGTCTCCAGCGGGTAGTCGCGTACGAACGTCGGCTGGACGAGGGTGTGCTCGACCAGTTCCTCGAACAGCTCCTGCACCAGCTTGCCCTGGCCCCACGCCGGGTCGTACTCCAGGCCGCGGTGCTCGAAGACCTTGCGCACCTGGTCGATCGGCGTCGCGGTGGTGATCTCCTCGCCGACCGCCTCCGACACCGCGCCGTACAGCGTGACCTGCGGCCACTCGTTGCCGGCCAGGTCGATTTCCTGGCCCTTGTGCACGACGACGGTGGTGCCGAGCGCGGCGACGACGGCGGCCTGATACAGCTCGCGGGTGAGCGTGGCCATCGTGTCGTAGTCGCCGTACGCCTCGTACGCCTCCAGCATGGTGAACTCGGGGTTGTGCGTGGCGTCGGCGCCCTCGTTGCGGAAGTTGCGGTTGACCTCGAAGACCTTCTCGATGCCGCCGACGACGAGCCGCTTGAGGTACAGCTCGATCGCGATGCGCAGGTACAGGTCCATGTCGTAGGCGTTGATGTGCGTCGTGAACGGACGCGCCGCCGCCCCGCCGTGGATCGGCTGCAGCATCGGGGTCTCGACCTCGAGGAAGCCGCGGCCGGTGAGGTACTCCCGGATCGCGCGGACCGCGTCGCTGCGCAGCCGGGCCATGCGCCGCGCCTCGTCGTTGACGATGAGGTCGACGTAGCGCATCCGGACGCGCTGCTCGGGGTCGGTCAGGCCGGCGTGCTTCTCCGGGAGCGGGCGCAGCGCCTTGGACGTGAGCGCGAACCGGTCCGCCATGACCGACAGCTCGCCGCGCTTGGACGTGACGACCTCGCCCTCGACGCCGATGTGGTCGCCGAGGTCGATATCGCGCTTCCACGACTCCAGGGCCTCCGCGCCGACCTTGGCGAGGGACAGCATGATCTGGATGTCGCCGCTGCCGTCGCGGATCGTGGCGAAGCACAGCTTGCCGGTGTTGCGGGCGAGCATGACCCGGCCGGTGACGCCGACCTTCTCCCCGGTCGAGGCGCCGGGCTCCAGGTCGGGATACTTCGCGCGGATCTCCGCGATCGTGGCCGTGCGGGGGAAGCCGAGCGGGTACGGGTCGACGCCGCTCGCGCGCAGGCGGTCCACCTTCTCGCGGCGGACCCGCATCTGCTCCGGAAGGTCCTCGTAGGGCTCGCTCACGGCAAGAAGGCTACCGGCCTGTCGCACCCCGCTCGGCCGCCTCGCAGGCCCCCTCCGTACGCCCGCCGGGTCATGAGGAGACGGCGACGTTGCGTTCGTAGACCAGGCGCAGGCCGACGAGGGTGAGCCACGGGTCGTAGACGTCGATGCTGCGGGCCTCGTCCAGCACCAGCGGCGCGAGGCCGCCGGTCGCGACGACGGTGACGTCGTCGGGGTCATCGGTCAGCTCCTCGGACATGCGCCGCACCACGCCGTCCACCTGGCCGGCGAAGCCGAAGATGATGCCGGCCTGCAGCGCCTCGACGGTGTTCTTGCCGATCACGTGCCGGGGCCGGACCAGCTCGACCTTGTGGAGCTGCGCGCCGCGGGCGGACAGCGCGTCGACGGAGATCTCGATGCCGGGCGCGATCGCGCCGCCGACGTACTCGCCCTTGGCCGACACCGCGTCGAACGTCGTCGCGGTGCCGAAGTCCACGACGATCGCCGGGCCGCCGTACACATGGGCCGCGGCCAGGGCGTTGATGATGCGGTCGGAGCCGACCTCCTTGGGGTTGTCCATCCGCACCGGGACGCCGGTCTTGACGCCGGGCTCGACGATGACGGCGGACACGTCGCCGTAGTAGCGGCGGCACATCTCCCGCATCTCGTGCAGCACCGAGGGGACGGTCGAGCACAGCGCGATGCCGCTGATGTCGCTGTCGGCCAGGAGCGGGCTCTGCTGCACCAGGCCCTGCAGCACCACCGCGATCTCGTCCGCGGTGCGCCGGGCGTCGGTGTTGATCCGCCAGTGCTCGATGATCTCCTCCCCGTGGAAGAGGCCGAGCACGGTGTGCGTGTTACCGACGTCGATCGTGAGCAGCATCAGGTCCCCGCTGTCTGAGGTCAAGGCCGATGTCGAGCGCGGGCGCCGAATGAGTCAGCGCTCCGACGGCAAGGTAGTCGACGCCGGTCTCGGCCACATCTCGGGCCCCGTCCAAAGTGAGGCCGCCGCTGGCCTCCAGCTCCGCGCGGCCGGCCACGAGGCGCACTGCCTCGCGCATCAGCGCGGGCTCCATGTTGTCGAGCAGGATGGAGCGGGCGCCCGCCTCCAGCGCCTCGCGGACCTGCTCCAGCGCGTCGCACTCCACCTGGACGTGCAGGCCGGCGGCCTGGACGGCGGCGAACGCGGCGGTCACCGAACCGGCCGCGGCGACGTGGTTATCCTTGATCAACGCCGCGTCGGCGAGGGACATCCGGTGGTTCACGCCGCCGCCACAGCGCACCGCGTACTTCTGCAGCGCCCGCAGGCCGGGCAGCGTCTTGCGGGTGTCGCGGACCCGCGCGCCGGTGCCGTCGATGGCGTCCGCCCAGCGGCGGGTGAGGGTTGCGACGCCGGACAGGTGGGTCAGGAAGTTCAGTGCGGTGCGTTCGGCCCGCAGCAGCGGGACGAGCGGGCCGTCCACGGTGAGCAGCACGTCACCGGCCCGGACGCGGTCCCCGTCGGCCGCACGCGCCATGGCCGTGACGCCGACGGCGGCGAACACCGCCTCGGCGACCGGGATGCCCGCGACCACGCCGTCCTGCCGTGTCACCAGGTCGGCGCGGGCGGTGGCGTCCGCGGCGAAGATCGGTTCGCTGGTGACGTCCCTGCCGCCGTCCTCGGCCAGTGCCGTACGGACGAGCCCGTCCACAGCCTGTGGATCGAGCCCGGCCACGCGCAGCCGCTTCTCCAGCTCGGCGTTCATGTTCTCCGCTCCGATGTCGTCCGGTCAATGATCACCCTTGCCCGCCCCGGCGGGCGGCCGTGCGAGGCGCGCCGGGCGGCACCGCGCGGCAGGCCATCCGCAGCAGGCGGCACCGCGCGGCACGCCATCCGCGGCGGGGCGCCGTTCACGTCCGGGCGGCCGGCCGGGCAGGCCAGGCGGTCCGGTGCCGGCACGCTCACGTCTCGCGCGCGAGACCGGCCGTCGCCAGGAGCGCGTCGTCGGTGACCGGCTCGTACACGGTGGTCAGGTCCGCGCCGGTCAGCGCGGACACCAGGTGGCCGCGCCAGGTGTCGGTGGCCTCGGGGAAATCCTCGCGCCAGTGGCTGCCGCGCGTCTCCTCGCGCCGCCGCGCCGCTGCCACGATCAGCGACGCGACCGTGTGCAGATTGGTGGCCTCCCACGCCTCCGTGCACGGCTCGCCGGTCACGCGGTCCGCCAGCGCGGCGAGCCGGGCGGCGGCGCGCGCCAGGCCGGGGCCGTCCCGGAGGACGCCCGCGTCAACCGTCATGATCTCCTGCACCTCGGCGCGGACGCCGGGCTCCAGCAGCGCGGCCTCCGGGGCTCCCGCGGACGGCGCGCCCGGGAGCGGCGCGCCGAAGCCGGGCAACGGAGCGGCGGCCAGGTCGTCCGGCAGCACCGACGCGATCCGCCGCCCGAACACCAGGCCCTCCAGCAGCGAGTTGGAGGCGAGCCGGTTCGCGCCGTGCACCCCGGTGCAGGCCACCTCGCCGCACGCGTACAGGCCGGGCACCGACGTGCGGCCCCACAGGTCGGTGCGAACGCCGCCGCTGGCGTAGTGCGCAGCGGGGCTGACCGGGATCGGCTCCCGTACGGGGTCGATGCCGTGCTCGGCGCAGGCGGCGAGGATCGTCGGGAACCGCTTCTCCCACGTGCGCCGGCCGAGATGCCGCCCGTCGAGGTACACGCACGGAGCACCCATCTCCCGCATCCTCGTCATGATCGCCTTGGCGACGACGTCGCGCGGGGCCAGGTCGGCCAGCGGGTGCCGGCCGACCATGAACCGCTCGCCCGCCGCATCGATGAGGAACGCGCCCTCGCCGCGCACCGCCTCGGAGATCAGCGGCTGCCGTCCGGCCGCGTCCGGCCCGAGCCACAGCACCGTCGGGTGGAACTGCACGAACTCCAGGTCCGCGACCTCCGCACCGGCGCGCAGCGCGAGCGCGACGCCGTCGCCGGTGGACACGCCCGGATTCGTGGTGGCCTTGAAGACCTGGCCCAGGCCGCCGGTGGCGAGGATCACCGCGCGAGCGCGTACGGCGCCGACGCCGTCCCGTCGCCCCTCGCCCATCACGTGCAGGGTCAGCCCGGTGACGCGACCGCCGTCCGTGAGCAGGTCGATCACGAGCGCGTGCTCGATCACCTCGATGCCGGCGTCCTTCACGGCCACCTGCAGCGCCCGGCCGATCTCCGCGCCGGTGGCGTCGCCGCCCGCGTGCGCGATGCGCCGCTTGAGGTGGCCGCCCTCGCGGGTGAGCGCGACGTTGCCGTCCTCGCCGCGGTCGAATTCGGCGCCGAGCCCGATCAGCGCACGGACCGCGTCCGGCCCCTCGGTGACCAGCGCGCGGACCGCCCCCGGGTCGCAGATGCCGACCCCGGCGACGAGCGTGTCGCGCAGGTGCTCCTCGGGAGAGTCGTCGGCGTGCAGGGCCGCGGCGATGCCGCCCTGCGCCCAGCGCGTCGAGCCGTCTTCCAGCAATGCCTTGGTGACCAGCAGCACCCGCCCGGCCGTACGGGCCCGCAGCGCCGTCACCAGGCCGGCGACGCCGGAGCCGATCACGACGATGTCGGCGCCGGTGGTCCAGCCGGGCTCGGGGGCGGTGAGACGTCGAGGGATCATGAACCCTCCTCGGGGGCCGATTTTCGTCACTGTGACTATAACCGGCCCGGTGGACGGCCATTCCGGCGGGCGGCGCAGCGGCCCGCACACCGGCGGCCGGCGCGAGCCGGCGCGCGAGTGCGGCGCGTACCGGAGGCCCGGCCGGCACGGCAGGTAACGTCGGTGCGCCGGGCAGGCCGGGCGCGCACGCCGCCCCACCGGCGCGCCGGGCATCACACGTACGCCCGGCACCGTCGGCACGGGGCATGGCCGGAACGGGCGGCGGGGCGTGACCGTCCGCGCTTCCGCGGAAGCGGGGGCGGCCTCGGCGACGTTCCGGCTGCTACGCGAGCGTTTCGGTGAGGGTGTCGCCGCGTACGGTGTCGGCGCCCGGGACCGACGCGGCCGGGTCGGAGCCCAGTTCGATGATCTTGTTGGCGCGGTCGACGTGGACGACGCGCGGCTCGAACGCGCGGGCCTGCTCGTCGGTCATCGCGGCGTAGCTGATGATGATGACCAGGTCGCCCGGGTGGACCAGATGCGCCGCCGCGCCGTTGATCCCGATCACGCCGCTGCCGCGCGGGCCGGCGATGACGTACGTCTCCAGCCGCGCGCCGTTGCCGATGTCGACGATCTGCACCTGCTCGCCGGGCAGTAGGTCGGCGGCCTCCATGAGATCCGCGTCGATCGTCACGGAGCCGACGTAGTGCAGGTCGGCCTGGGTGACGGTGGCGCGGTGGATCTTGGACTTGAACATCGTGCGGAACATCAGAACGGCTCCAGGAGCGGGGCTGAGGCGGTCACGGGGCCGAAGTACAGCGGGACGTTGTCGATGAGATGGGTGGTGCCGACGCGGCCGGCGACGGCGAGGATCGCCGGGCCGGTGTGCGCGTCGTCCACCTCGTGGAACGTCTCGGGGTCGACGAGCACCAGGTAGTCGAGCTCCAGCGGCGGGTCGGCGGCCATCGCGCCGTCGAGCACCGCGCGCGCCGCCCGCAGCACCTTGGCCGGCCCCTCCGTGACCGCGGCGGCCCCCGCGTACAGGGCGCGCGACAGTGACACCGCCGTGCGGCGCTCGGGCCCGGACAGGTAGCGGTTGCGGCTGGACACGGCCAGGCCGTCGTACTCGCGTACGGTCGGGCAGCCGACGATGCGGACGGGCACGTCCAGATCGGCTACCATGCGGCGGACCATCGCGAGCTGCTGGGCGTCCTTCTCGCCGAAGACGGCGACGTCCGGCCGCATCAGGTTGAACAGCTTGAGCACCACCGTGAGCACGCCGTTGAAGTGCCCCGGACGGCACGCACCCTCAACGATCGTGCCCATCTCGCCGGAGTCGACCGTGACGCGCCGGTCGGCCGCGCTGGGCGGGTACATGACGTCGACCGTCGGCGCGAAGATCAGGTCGACGCCCTCGTCCGCGCACGCCCCGATGTCGGCGGGCAGCGTGCGCGGGTACCGGTCGAGATCCTCGCCCGGGCCGAACTGCAGCGGGTTGACGAAGATGCTGACGGCGACGGCGTCGGCCAGGTCGCGGGCGCGGCGCATCAGCGACCGGTGCCCCTCATGCAGCGCGCCCATCGTGGGCACCAGCGCCACGGTGCCGAGGGCGGCGCGGGCGGTGGCGAGCTCGCCGCGGGTGCGGGCGATCACAGGGGTCATCGGGCGGTTCCCTCCTCGCCCGTCGCCGGTCCGCCGGCGAGGGCACCGAGCAGGCGCTCGGCGTCTTCCGGTTTGAGCAGCCCGGCGGCGAGCGCGCGGTCGGCGGTGAGCCGGGCCATCGCCACGTACGCGCCGTGCGCCCGCGGCGAGACGCGTTCCAGCTCGGCGACGTGCCCGGCGACGGTGTCGGCGTCGCCGCGGACGACCGGGCCGGTCAGCCCGTTCGCGCCGAGCCGCAGCGCGTTGTCGAGCGCGGCGCCCAGGAGCGGGCCGAGCATGCGGCCGGGCGCCTCGACGCCGGCTTGCGACAGCAGGTCCATGGACTCGACCACCAGCGTGACCAGGTGGTTGGCACCCCCCGCCAGTGCCGCGTGGTAGAGCGTGCGGCTCTCCTCGGGAATCCAGACCGGCTCGCCGCCCATCTCGACCACCAGCGCCTCCGCGACCGGGCGCAGCGGTTCGGGCGCGGTCACGCCGAACGAGATGCCGGCCAGCCGGTCGACGTCGTCGGGGCGCCCGGTGAACGTCATGACGGGATGCAGCGCGAGCGGCAGCGCTCCGGCCCTGGTCGCCGGGTCGAGGACGCCGATGCCGTACGAGCCGCTGGTGTGCGCGATCAGCTTGCCTTCGACCTTGACGCCGGTGGCGACCAGGCCGCCCACGAGGGCGGACAGGGCGTCGTCGGGAACGGCGAGCAGGGCGAGATCGGCCGCGGCGACGACGTCCTGGACCGGGAGCAGGGGGACGCCGGGAAGCCGCCGGCTCGCGCGTTCGCGGGAGGCCTCGGAGATCCCGGCCGCGGCGACGACGGTATGGCCGGCCAGCGTGAGCGCGTGTCCCAGCGCCGATCCGACGCGCCCGACGCCGACGACACCGACGGCGAGCCGCCCCGGCCTGTCATGTGAAGCGGTCATTCGTTCCAGTCCTTGTGCGGGTACCGGACGGTGTGCCACAGCCTACCCGGCACCGCGTACGCCGCTCGCGTGCGGTCCGGCTCGCCCCTCCCACCGGTCCGCGCCCGCACCGCCCCCGCCCGGGACGCCGCACCGGAACAGCGCTCCGGCCCGCCCGGTGGCACTGCGGGCGGGCCGAAGACGCGTCATCCGGTCAGGACGACCACGGGTAGCGGTGGTGGCGGCAGTGGTGGTGCCGGTAGTAGTAGCTCCGGTGGTGGCTGGGCCCGGCGACCGACGCGCCGCCCTTGCAACCGGCGCCCGAGAAACCGATCACCGACACCGCGTTGCCGCAGACGTTGACCGGAACCGTGATGGGCACGATCACGTTGTTTCCGGAGATGATGCCCCCGGAGTGGTTCGTGTTGACGCCGGCGTTGGCCGGAGCCGCGGCCAGGATGACGCCGGTCGCGGCGGCCGCCACCGCCCCTGCCGCGGTGAGCTTCTTGAGCACCTGATTCCTCCCGTACATCGCGGTTCCCGGCCGCTTCGGAAGCGGCCGACACCTTGCGTAGTTATCCAGATACCCTCTGGCAATAGTAAGAGGATCTCGCTTTGTGTAATCAAAACGTTACGGCAGGTGATTATTTTGCCCGCATCTGCGGTGATCCGCCGGATTGCGCGCAGCCCGGGCTTGCACACGCCAAACCTGGGCCGCACACACGGAACCGGCCGCGCACGCCGAAGCCGGCCCCATGGGCGGGGCCCGGCCGTGCACGCCCGCGCACGCAGAGCACAGCGGCGGGAGCCCGGACTTCGCGCCGAGCCGGGCCGTGCATGCGGAGGCGGGCGTCCTTCAGGGCCGGCCGAGCCGGCAGGCCCTGTCCCGCCCGCCGGCTGCCCTACGCCGCGAGGGTCAGTCGGTTCCGGTGCGGACGAGGCCGGTCTCGTAGGCGAAGACGACGGCCTGCACGCGGTCGCGCAGGCCGAGCTTCGTGAGGATCCGGCCGACGTGTGTCTTGACGGTCGCCTCGGAGACGTACAGCCTTCCGGCGATCTCGCCGTTGGACAGGCCCTTGGCGACCAGGTGCAGCACCTCGCGCTCGCGCGCCGTGAGCGTCTCCAGCCGGGGGTCCGACTCGGGCTCCTCGACCGGCAGGTGCGGCACGAAGCGGTCGATCAGCCGCCGGGTCGTGCTCGGCGCGACGACCGCGTCGCCGGAGTGCACCGCGTGGATGGCCTCCATGAGCTGCGCCGGCCCGGCGTCCTTGAGCAGGAAACCGGCGGCGCCCGCCTTCAGCGCGGCGAACGCGTACTCGTCCAGGTCAAAGGTGGTCAGGATGATCACCTTGGGGGCGTCCGGTAGCGCGCAGATCCGCCGCGTCGCCTCGATGCCGTCCATACGCGGCATCCGCACGTCCATGAGCACGACGTCGGCCGTGGCGGTCCGCAGCGCCCGGACGGCCTGCTCGCCGTCGGCGGCCTCACCGGCCACCTCGATGTCGGGCTGGGCGTCCAGCACCATGCGAAACCCGGCCCTGACCAGCTCCTGGTCATCGACGAGCAGCACCCGTATGGTCACGATCCGCCTTTCATGCCACGTGCGTCCCGGCGGTGCGCCGGTCCGGGACCGGGAGCCGGGCCAGCACCTCGTACCCGCCGCCGGGGCACGGCCCGGTGCGCACCCAGCCCCCATACAGGGCGGCGCGCTCGGTCATGCCCACCAGCCCGTGCCCGCGCCCGTCGCTCGGGGCGGCCGTGCCGCGTCCGTCGTCGCGGATGCGGATCTCCACGGCGTCCTCCGCGTAGTGCAACCGCACCTGCGCCGTGGCGCGCGGCCCGGCGTGCTTGCGGGTGTTCGTGAGCGCCTCCTGGACGATGCGGTAGATCGCCAACTGCTGCGCCGCCGGCAGCTCCTCCGGGACACCCTCGATCGTCAGGTCGACCGGCAGCCCGGCCGAGCGGATCTGCGCGACCAGCTCGGTGAGCTGCTCGATCCCCGGCTGCGGGGCGTACGGTCCGGTGCCGTCGCGCTCCCGGAGCACGCCGAGCATTCGGCGCATCTCGGTGAGCGCCTGCCGTCCGGTCTCCCCGATCGTCTCCATCGCCCGCCGCGCCCGCTCCGGATCGAGGTCGACCATGTAGGCGGCGCCGTCGGCCTGGACGACCATCACGCTGACGCTGTGCGCGATGACGTCGTGCATCTCCCGGGCGATGCGCGCCCGCTCGGCCGCCGCGGCGACCTGCGCCTGGGCGTCCCGCTCGCGCTCCAGTCGTTGCGCCCGTTCCTCCAGGCTGTGCATGTACTTGCGCCGCGTGCTGAGGTACAGCCCGCACAGCCACACCGCCCAGATCAGGATCGTAAAGGGGATCAGCCCGCTCCAGCGGCCGGTGGCCGACCTTGGACCCGGCTGGTGCAGGATGGCCAGCACCGCGCCGAACTCGGCGACGAGGGCCGCCGCGACCGCCCAGCGCAGAATGCAGGTCGCCGCGACGGTGTACATGGCGACGAGGACGGCGATGTCGGCCGGGAAGAGCTCGACGCCCTCCAGCCACTGCACGAACGCGATGTTCGCGACGATCGCGAACACAGCGCGCGGCCGGGCGCGCCGCCAGACCAGGGGGCCGCACAGCCCGGCGACGAGGGCGGCGTACAGATACCAGGAGGTGCGGTGGTGCGGGGGCGTGCCGTCGATGTAGATCGCGGCGGTCGCCCCCGAGAAGGCGACGACGGGCAGCGCCCACAGCAGGTCGACGAGCCGCGGGTGGCGCCGCAACCATGCGAACAATCGGGCGAACACTGCAACAGCGTACGGTTTACCGGCGTTCGGCGCGTCCACCACAGGTCGTACGCGGCGTCCGCCCCGGGGCGCACGCGATACGGTCAAGGCGTGAGTCAGGTCCTGTGGCGTACGGCGATGCAGCGGGCGCTGTACGGGCCCGGCGGCTTCTACCGCAGGGGCGAGCGGCCGGCGGCGCACTTCCGCACGTCGGTCCATGCCGCCCGGCGGTTCGCGCTGGCGCTGGCGCGGCTGGCCGGCAAGGTCGACGCCGCACTCGGGCACCCGCCACGGTTCGACCTCGTCGACATCGGCGCCGGATCCGGCGAGCTGCTGGCCGAGATCGTCGCGGTCGCGGGCGGGTCCCTGCCGGCCGGCCGGCTCCACCCGGTCGCCGTCGAGGTCGCGCCGCGCCCGGACGAGCTGCATCCGGCGGTCGAGTGGCGTGACACCCTCCCCGACGAGATCACCGGCATGGTGGTCGCGAACGAGTGGCTGGACAACGTGCCGCTCGACGTCGTCGAGCTGACCGCCGACGGGCCGCGCCTGGTCGCGGTCGACCCGTGCACCGGCGGCGAGACGCCGGGCCCCGTCCCCACCGCTGCCGACACCGAGTGGCTGGAGCGCTGGTGGCCGCTGCGCGAGCCCGGAGACCGCGCCGAGGTCGGCTGGCCGCGCTGCCTCGCCTGGGCGTCGGTCGTCAGGCGGCTGCGCGGCGGCCTCGCGCTGGCCGTCGACTACGCGCACGAGCGCGAGGGGCGGCCGCCGTACGGCACGCTCACCGGATACCGCGACGGCCGGTGCGTCTCGCCGGTGCCCGACGGCTCCTGCGACATCACCGCGCACGTCGCCCTCGACGCATGCGCCGACGCGGGCCGGCAGGCCGGCGCCACGGCCACCCTGCTGACCACCCAGCGCGCCGCGCTGCGCGCCCTCGGGCTGTGCGGCGAGCGCCCCCCGCTCGACCTCGCCCGCACCGACCCGCGCGGCTACGTGCGCGCGCTGAGCGCGGCCGGCGACGATGCCGAGCTGACCGATCCGGCCGGGCTCGGCGGCTTCGGCTGGCTCGTCCAGACCGTCGGCATCCCGCTACCGGAGATCCTGCCCACCCGCTGACGGGCCGCTGCCAGGAGAACCCTGGGGGCTCTGGCACTTCCGGCCCGTCCCGCAGGGGCACGAGTCGCCGGCACGGCGGCTCCTCCTACGACGGCTTCGGATCCCTCGTACGAGCGGACGCCGACGGGGCGCCATGTGCCCGTTCTGGGGCGATTCGCCGTACGCCCCTAGCAGTCGACCGGCAACGTCTTCAGGCCGCGGAGGACAAAGCCCGGTTTCCACTCCGGTTCCTCGCGCGGGCGCAGGTCCGGCGCGCCGCGCAACAGCGCGCGCATCGACTCGGCCAGCTCGATGCGGGCCAGCGGCGCGCCCAGGCAGAAGTGGATGCCCGCGCCGAAGGTCAGGTGCGGGTTGGGCGCGCGGGACAGGTCGAGGCGATCGGGGTCGGGGAAGACCGTGGGATCGCGGTCCGCCGAGGCGAACTGCAGCGCGACCTCCGCCCCGCACGGGATCGTCACTCCGGCGACCTCGACGTCGGCCAGCACCCAGCGCTCGAACATCGGCGCGGGCGTGTCGTACCGCAGCAGCTCCTCGACCGCGCTCTCGACCAGGGCGTGGTCGGCGCGCAGCCGGGCCAGCTCGCTGGGGTTGCGGAACAGCGCCCACCAGGCGTTGCCGGTGGCGTTCACGGTCGCCTCGTGCCCGGCGTTGAGCAGCAGCGCGCAGGTGCCGACCAGCTCGTCCTCGCTCAGCCCCTCGACCTGCCCGAGCGCGCTGATCAGGTCGTCGCCAGGCGCCGCGCGCCGGGCGCGGGCCAGGTCCCGCAGGTACACGGAGAACTCCACGGCCGCGCGCACCGCGGTGCGCTGCGTCTCCTCCGAGGGGTCCAGCTCGTACATGCCGCAGATGTCGGCCGACCAGGGGCGCAGCAGCGGCCGGTCGGCCTCGGGGATGCCGAGCACCTCGGCGATCACCGTGACCGGCAGCGGCTCGGCCACCTCGGCGATCAGGTCGCCACCGCCGCGCTCGGCCAGACCGCGAACGAGATCTTCGGCGAGCGCGCGGACGCGCGGCCGCATCTCCTCGACCCGGCGCGGCGTGAACGCCTTGGACACCAGCCGCCGCAGCCGCGTGTGGTCGGGCGGCTCGACGTCGAGCATGCCGGCGCGGACGAGCTTCCAGAACGGCGCCAGGAACTCCGGCTCCGGCGGACGGCCGAACTCCTCGTGCGTGGCGACGTGCAGGTACGACCGGCCGAGCCTGCGGTCGCGCAGCAGCGCGTTCACGTCGGCGTACCGCGTGACCACCCACTGGCCGGTCGGCTCGTCGAAGAAGACCGGCGACTCGCGGCGCAGCCGTTCGAACACCGGGTACGGGTCGGCGACGAACGCCGGGGAGACCGGGTCGTATCTCATGTCAGGTCGCCCAGCGTTCGGTCCGGACGTCGGTGGCGCGGGCCCGGTGGGCGCGTTCGGCCGCCGACTCGACGATGGCGCGCGCCTCGCCCAGTTCCCGGTTCTTCGCCGCGACCTGGACGGGGCCGGGCGGCGCGTCGATGTGCACGGTGCCCAGCCTAAGGAGCCGCTGCAGCGGCCCGGCGGTCAGGCGGACGCTCTGCGAGCGGGCGTGCGCGATGACGTCCATACGCCGGCAGACCCGGCCACGGCGGGTGACGAAGAGGGTGTCGTCGGTGCCGGCCTCGCTGCGGGCGAACGGGGCGCGCAGCCACGACCGGGGCGCGGGCAGCAGCCGTACCGCCTCCGCGTTCGTGCCCGGGAACACCAGACTGATCATCTGGACGGCGACGTGCCGGGGCGCGACCGGAAGCAGCACCGACGACAGCACCTGCCGCTCCCCCACGTATCCTGCCACGGTCACATCGACGCGGGCCCAGCCGTACCCGCGCCACAGCAGCGGTTCGACCAGCCGGACCGCCTGCACCCGGCCGGGCGGCACGGTCTGCATGCGGGTCTCCATCAGCCCGTACCGCAGCCGCAGCCCGTCCGGCGACAGCGCGGCCCGGAACCCGGTGTGCATGACCAGCGGCGCGACCACCCCGCGGGCCAGGCCGAGCAGCACCGGCAGCGCCGCCGCCAGCACGCCCAGTTCCCCGTAGACGATCCCGAACGCCAGCAGCCCGGCGAGCAGCAGCAGCGCGCCGATGACCGGGAGCTTGAGGAACTGCGAGCCGAGCAGGGCGCCGAAGCCGACCCGCCAGTACGGGCGTTCGGGCGCCTCCGGGGTGTGGCCGGGCAGCCCGGCGGCGCGGGCCAGCAGCTCGGCGCGCAGCCGCTCGGCCGTCCGCCGCCCGAGATAGCGGAACCGGGTCTCGGCCTGGTCTCCGCCGGCCAGCTCGACGCGCACCTCCGCCAGGCCGAACATGCGCGAGACCAGCGGCCGTACGATGTCGACCGCCTGCATGCGCACCAGCGGGATGCGGCGGGCCCGGCGGCGGAGGATGCCGGTCTCGACGACCAGGTCGTCGCCGGCGATCCAGAACTTCAGCGACCACCAGATCCACAGGCCGGCGGCGGTGGCCACGAGGCAGATCGGCACCATCACGACGATGAACCGGGCGATCACCGCCGGCGTGACGACCAGCGCGACGCCCGTGGGCGTCTGCGTGAGCAGCACGGAGTAGCCGCCGAGAACGAACAGGATCACGACGACGCCCAGCGCGTTGAGCACGGCCGTGGCCGGGTGCAGGCGATGCGCGGCCCGGGAGAAGCGTTCCGGCGGCACGCCGCCGTACGGATCGTATCCGTACGGTCCGTACGCCCCGTGGCTTGGCGGAGCGCCGTAGCCATACGGCGGCAGGTAGATCGGGCGTGGCCGGCCCTGACCCGGCGGGAACGACGCGCGCGTGCCGGACGCCGGAGCGGACGGCCCCGCGCCCGTCGGCGGGAACCCGGCCCAGGCGCCGGGCGGCGGACCGGGCGCCCGCTGGCCGTGCGGCGGGTAGGAGGCGCCGGCGTCGGGAGGCGGGAACGACGACCCCGCGCGGCGTGGCGGATCAAACATCTCCGGATCGGACGGCGGGAACGACGGCCCCGAGCCGGGAGGCTGGAAGGGCGGCGGGTCGGTGCCGTTCGACGGGTCGCTCACAGCCCCATCGACCTCGCCTCGCCCTTCTGCGCCAGCCGGTCCCGCAGGATCGCGGCGTCGCGCGCGGGCAGGCCGGGGATGCGCGCGTCGGTCGCGGCCGCCGCGGTGTGCAGGCGCACGGTCGCCACGCCGAGCCACTGTTCGAGCAGACCGGCGGTCACGTCGACGTACTGCATCCGCCCGTACGGCACGACGACCAGGTGCTTGACGAAGAAGCCGTGCGTGACCAGCAGGTCGTCGGCGCGCTCGACGAAGCCCCACGACCGGTAGCCCAGCTCGGCGATGATCCAGCCGAGCGCGCAGGCGACGAGGATGATGGCCAGCCAGATCAGCCCGCCGGCCAGGCCGGCCAGCCGCGACAGCGCGCCCGCGCCGACGATGGTGACCGGCAGCGCCCACAGCAGCACGGCGATGCGGCGGTGCCAGGTCAGCCGCGGCGAGACGCGGGCCCACGCCATGCCGGCGGGCGGGTCGAACGCCTGCTCCGCCCGCGCCCCGATCGGCACCGGCGACGGCCCCGACGATCCGGGCACGCCGGACGGCCCCGGCGGCCCGCCCGGCGCGTGCGGCGGCGGCCCGGTCTGCGGAACCGGGGTGCCGGGCGGCAGGATCTGCGGGCTGCCCGGCGGCATGACCTGCGGCTCACCGGGCTGCGGGAGGTGATCGCCAGCGTTCATCGGCGACAAGTCAACCGCAACCGGCCCGCGTTCCGCGATACCTCCCGTGGCACGATGGGACCTCGGCGAGTCGGAAGGCGAATGTGCGGTGACCACCGAGCGGATCGTGGGCGTGGGGGCGGGGACCAAGGACCTCGCCACCGAGGACATGACGCTCAACATCGGCCCCCAGCACCCTTCCACGCACGGGGTGCTGCGGCTGCGCCTCACCCTCGACGGCGAGCGGATCTCCGCCGCCGAGCCGATCGTCGGATACATGCACCGCGGCGCGGAGAAGCTGTTCGAGGTGCGCGACTACCGGCAGATCATCGTGCTGGCCAACCGGCACGACTGGCTGTCGGCGTTCGCGAGCGAGCTGGGCGTGGTGCTCGCGGTCGAGCGGATGCTCGGCATCGAGGTGCCGGCGCGGGCCGTGTGGGCGCGCACGCTGCTGGCCGAGCTGAACCGCGTGCTGGGCCACCTGATGTTCCTCGGCTCCTATCCCCTCGAGGTGGGCGCGATCACGCCGATCTTCTACTCGTTCCGCGAGCGCGAGCAGTTGCAACGGGTGATGGAGGAGATCTCCGGCGGCCGGATGCACTACATGTTCAACCGCGTCGGCGGGCTGAAGGAGGACCTGCCGGCGGGCTGGCTCGACCGGGTCACCGCCGCGGTCGCCGCCGTACGCCGCGGCATGGGCGAGATCGAACGCCTGATCCGCGGCAACGAGATCTTCCGGGCCCGCACCCGCGGGGTGGGCGTGCTGTCCCGCGAGCAGATCGAGCAGTACGGCGTGTCGGGTCCCATCGCGCGCGCCTCCGGCGTCGACTTCGACCTGCGCCGCGACGAGCCCTACCTCGCCTACGGCGATCTCGGCGACGTGCTGAGCGTGGTGACCCGTACCGAGGGCGACTGCCTGGCGCGGTTCGAGTGTCTGCTCGACCAGGTGTACGTCTCGCTCGACCTCGCCGACGCCTGCGTCGCCCGGCTGCGCGAGTTGCCGCCCGGCCCGATCAACGTGCGGCTGCCGAAGGCGCTGAAAGTGCCGGAGGGCCACACCTACGCCTGGACGGAGAACCCGCTCGGCATCAACGGCTACTACCTCGTCTCGCGCGGCGAGAAGACTCCATGGCGGCTGAAGCTGCGCTCGGCCTCGTTCAACAACGTCCAGGTGCTGCGCGAGCTGCTGCCCGGCCACCTGGTCGCCGACATGATCGCCATCCTCGGCTCGATGTTCTTCGTCGTCGGCGACATCGACAAGTAGCCGCGCGAAAAATAACGGAGAAAACGGCGAAGTACCGGTGTTACCGTTCCGGAGCTCGGCTGGCGCTCCTGCCGCCGCCCCGGGTGTACGGGCTGTTCCGCGAGCTGCGCCGCGCCCGGATCAACAACCGGCGGACCCGGGCGATCATGCGCGACTGGCTGGCCGCCCGTCCCGACCTCGCCTTCGACGCGGGGCGCCAACGGCTTGGTGCGCGCCCGGGGCGTGTTCGTCAGGCGCGGCTCGCCGGGTGGCGGCGGTCGCGGTCCTCCGGGCCCTTGGGGACGCGGCAGGAGTACTCCAGGAACAGTGCCGCGCCGATGAGCGCGAGCCCGGACAGGGCGGTGCCGACGCTCACGAAGAAGTCGTGCCGCGGTGTCGGCTTGTCCAGCGACGAGGCCAGGTAGATCGCGATCCCGGCGAACCCGCCGGCCAGCACGGCGGCCGCCTGCGAGCTGGCCTTGGCCAGCGCGGCGAGCCGGGCGGCGACCAGCGGCTCGATCGGTTTGGTGCCGGGCTTGCGCTGGATGCGCGCCCGCGTGACCAGGCCGGTGTACAGCTCGCCGAGGGCCAGCAGCAGCAGCGACGGCACCATCGTCCAGGGCAGTGGCGGCAGGGAAGCGTACAGGAAGCGCACCAGGGCCCAGACGACGGTGGCGACGCCGACCAGCAGGGCGGCGAGGACGGCGATGCGGGTCGGTTTCACGCCGGCGGCTGCAGGGCCAGGTCGTCGCGGCGGTGCAGCTCCTGGCCGGCGACGGACGGCAGCAGGTCGCGGATCGGGCCGCGGCCGGGCAGGGTGGCGTCTGGCTCGACGTCGGCCCAGGGCACCAGCACGAACGCCCGCTCGTGCGCGCGCGGGTGCGGCAGCGTCAGCTCCGGATCGTCGCAGGTCAGCTCGCCGATCGTCACGATGTCTATGTCGAGGGTGCGGGGACCCCAGCGCACGTCGCGGACGCGGTCCATCGACTCCTCGATGTTCAGCACGCGTTCGATCAGGGAGCGCGGCGCCACGCTGCTGTCGGCGACGATGACGACGTTGAGGAAGTCGCCCTGCTCCGGCCCGCCGACCGGCTTGGTCTCATAGACCGGTGAGATGGCGACGAACTCCAGCCCGGGCGCGTCGAACAGCGCGTCGATCGCCCCCTGCAGGTTGTCGAGGCGGTCGCCGAGGTTGCTGCCGAGAGACAGCACGGTGCGGCGCCTTTCGGTGGATGTCGTCAATGTCGGCTCCGGTGGATCGTCACGGCCACGTCGGTGAAGGGGTGCGGGACGGGGGCGTTCGGCTTGTGAACGGTGACCTCCACCTCCTCGACCTGGGCCACCCCGAGGCATCGGGCGGCCAGGCGCTCGGCCAGCGTCTCGATCAGGTTGACGGGTTCCGCCTCGACGACGGCCACCAGCCGGTCGGCCAGCGCGCCGTAGTCGACGGTGCGTGATAGATCATCTCCTGCCGCGGCCGGGCGGGTGTCAAGCCCGAGCACGACATCGACGATGAACTCCTGGCCCAGCTCGCGCTCGGCTGGAAGCACTCCGTGCCGACCCCACGCCCGCAGCCCGCGAAGGGTGATCCGGTCTGGCACGCGCCCACCCTCTCGCTCCACGGGACGGCCCGCCGTCACGTGTCCTCTTCCCCTTCCCGGTTCAGGACCGGCGACCCGTGGTGCAGCCAGAGACGCCAACCTTCGTCCGTACGGATGAACGCGTTCGTCGTCACGACGCTTCCCCCGGAGGTCAGGCCGATCTCCGCCTCGCCGGTGGCGGTGATGATGTTCTCCGCGCAGCTCACCACGGCCTGGTCGCCGGAGACGCGGATCTGGACGTCGGTCAGCACGAACTGGATGTACGGCGTGTTCGCCATGATCAGCGCCCAGGAGCGCAGCACCGAGCTCCGACCGCGCAGCAGCGGCCAGCCCGGGTGCACGCACACCACGTCGTCGGCGTACGGCCCGTCGGCCCACACGGCGCCCATGCGGTCGAGGTCGGCGGACTCGAACGCGGCGTAGAACTCGGCGTGGACCTTCTCCACGGCCGCCACGTCGAGCTCGGTCACCGGGCGGCCCCCCACGCCGCCGCGACGCGGACGGCGTCGGCGTTGGGCCGCACGTCGTGCACCCGGACGCACCAGGCCCCGGCCGCCGCGGCGAGGGCGGTGATCGCGACGGTCGCGTCGTCGGACTCGGCGAACGGCCGCGGCGTGCCGTCCGGGCCGGCCAGCAGGCGTCCGAGGAACCGCTTGCGCGAGGCCGCGACCAGCACCGGGTGGCCGAGCGCGAGGAGGGCGTCGAGGTGAGCGAGCAGGGCCCAGTTGTGGCCGGCCTCCGGCCGCTTGGCGAAGCCGAGCCCGGGGTCGACGATCAGCAGCGACGGGTCGACGCCCTCCTCGACGACCGCCTCGATCCGCCCGCGCAGCTCGTCGGTGACCTCGCGGACGACGTCGGTGTACACGGCGCGTTTGTCCATGTCGTGGCTGTGCCCGCGCCAGTGCATCACGACGTACGGGACGGCGGCCTTGGCCACCACGCGCGGCATCGCCGGGTCGGCGAGGCCGCCGCTGACGTCGTTGACGAGCCGGGCGCCGGCCTCGATCGCCGCCTCGGCGACCTCCGCCCGCATCGTGTCGACGCTGACCGGGATGCCCTCGGCGGCCAGCTCGGTGATCACCGGGATGACCCGGCGCAGCTCCTCGCGCATCGACACGCGCTGCGCGCCGGGACGGGTCGACTCGCCCCCCACGTCGACGATGTCGGCGCCCTCGGCGACCAGGTCGAGGCCGTGCCGGATGGCCGCGTCGTGGTCGAACCAGGCACCGCCGTCGGAGAAGGAGTCGGGGGTGACATTGATCACGCCCATGACGAGGCAGCGCCCCGGGGCGGGCAGGCCGGCGACGGTCATGGTCATGCCTGCCAGCCTATGGGGTCACCGCAGATCCGCGCCTCCCGGCGTCGCCGCCCGTTCACCCTGTTTCACGCGGCCGATTCACGCAGCGGAGGAGGGCCGGCGTACGGCCCCGGCCGGCGGCGCGGTGCGGCCGCGTGGCGACGGATCCGCGGAGCGCGGGCCGCCGCCGCGGCCGATCAGGGAGTCGGCAGCGCACGCTTCGGCGGGCGCTTGAGGCCGGGGATGCGCAGCCGCGGCCAGACGATGAACGCCTCGGCCTCCAGGGCCGCCAGGGCGATGCGCGGCGCGTCGTTGAGGCTCGGGTAGACGAAGAACCGCGGCTGCCAGACCGGCTGGAACTTGGCGTTGAACTTGTACAGCGACTCGATCTGGAACCAGCGGGACAGGAAGATCAGCAGCCCGCGCCACGCCCTGAGCACCGGCCCGGCGCCGATCCGCTCGCCGCGGGCCAGCGCGGCGCGGAACACCGCGAAGTTCAGCGACACGCGCTTGACGCCCATGTCGAGGGCGGCCTTGATCGCCTCCACGATGAGGAAGTCGTTCAGGCCGGGCTGGGCGGAGCGGTCGCGGCGCATCAGGTCGAGGGAGAGCCCGTCCGGACCCCACGGCACGAAGTGCAGGATGGCGTGCGGCTCGCCGTCCTTCATGGCGGTGGCGATCACGCACTCCTCGTCGCCAGGCTCGCCGACCCGGCCGAGCGCCATGGAGAAGCCCCGCTCGGTGTCGGTCCCCCGCCAGGCGTTCGCCTGGTCCCACAGCCGCCGCAGCTCCTCCCGCGAGAAGTCGCCCTCGCGACGTACCCGCGCGACGTACCCCTGCCGGGCCACCCGGTTCACCATCTGCCGGACGTTGCGCATCGTGCGGCCGTCCAGGGAGAACTCGGCGGTGTCGATGATGGCCTCGTCGCCGAGTTCGAGGGCGGACAGGCCGGACTCGCGGGTCCATACCTCCGCGCCCAGCTCGCTGCAGCCCATGACGGCCGGCACCCACGCGTGCCGGGCCGCCTCCTCCAGGAACGCCTTAATGGCGCCGGGCCAGGCCTCCGGGTCGCCGATCGGGTCGCCGCCGGCGAGCATCACGCCCGACACGACCCGGTAGGTGATGCACGCCTTGCCGGTGGGCGACCAGATGACGCTCTTGTCGCGGCGGAGGGAGAAGTAGCCGAGCGAGTCGCGGGCGCCGTGGCGTTCGAGCAGGTCACGGATCCGCCGCTCGTCGTCGGGCGACAGCGACGGCGCGGGCTCGGCGGGCCGCAGGAACAGGTACACGGTGGTCAGGCCGGTGAACAGGCCGAGGGAGCCGAGGATCAGGCTGTACAGGTCGTTGCGGCGGTCGGAGACGAACTCCACCGGCCCCGAGCCGCCGACCAGCCCGGACAGCACGTGCTCCAGCTGCTCGGAGAGGGTGTAGTGGCGCTCCAGGTCGTGCCCGTTGAGCGCGATGAACGCCAGGCCGACCGCCACGCTCGCGACGGCGAGGAACAGCCCGACCCACAGGGCCCGCCAGCGGGTGCGCGGGTCGCCGGTGGCGTAGAACTCGGCGCGGAAGTAGATCAGCGCGCCGAGCATGGCGGCGGCGACGACCGCGGAGATCGCGAAGTCCTTGACGAGGTGGGAGATGATCGTGAAGGCCAGCAGGGCCACGACCGCACGCCAGGCACGCCGCTTGCGGCGGCGCAGGCCGTGCGACAGCAGCAGGATCAGCAGGCCGGCGACGAGGGTGGCGGTGCGGGCCGCGTTGTTCACCGACCCGGGCAGGAACTCGTCCACCCGGACCATGCGCCGGTGCCACTCGGGCATCAGCGCGCCGACGACGTCGTGCAGGCCGATGAGGAGGGACAGCCACCCGGCGACGGCCGGCACCCAGCGCCGCTGCCGGCGGCGTTCGAGGATGCCGGTGCGCTGCTGGTCGGGCTCGCCGCCGGCCCTCTCGCGGGCCCTGGCGGCCTTGGCGCGCCTGGTCTCGCGCATCGTCTCCATCACGGCCCCACTGTCTGGCTGGACAGATCTGCCCCGCGCGGCATCGGTGCGGATGCGCGTTCCGATACCGCCCGCGTTCGCGTCGCCGATAAGCCGGCCACCGACGTTCCCCTCCTCGCCACGCTACACCGCGACCACTTGTTCGACGCCCGGTCAGGCGGGAGGGTTCGGCGGACGGCCGCCGGGGCACGGCACCCTCACCGCCGGGGAAGGTCAGCGGCCCAGGATAAGGCTCATCGCCTCGGCGCGCGTGCTCGCGAAGTCGCGGAAGTCACCGCGCACCGCGGAGGTGACCGTCTTGGCCCCGGGCTTGCGCACGCCCCGCATGGTCATGCACAGATGCTCCGCCTCGACGACCACGATCACGCCGCGCGGCTTGAGGATGTCGACCAGCGCGTCGGCGATCTGGGCGGTCATCCGCTCCTGCACCTGGGGGCGGCGGGCATAGACGTCGACCAGCCGGGCGAGCTTGGACAGCCCGGTGATCTGGCCTTTCTCGTTGGGGGTGTAGCCGACGTGCGCGACGCCGTGAAAGGGCACGAGGTGGTGCTCGCACATGCTGTACACCTCGATGTCCTTCACCAGGACCATCTCGTCGTGGTTGGCGTCGAAGACGGTGTTCAGCACGTCTTCGGGCCGCTGCCGCAGGCCGGCGAACTGCTCGGCGTACGCGCGGGCGACCCGGGCGGGGGTGTCGACCAGACCGTCGCGGTCGGGGTCCTCCCCGACCGCGATCAGGATCTCGCGGACCGCCTTCTCGATGCGGGCATGGTCGACCGGCGGCCCGTGCAGTTCGGGCACCTCGCTCACGCCTTGCCTTCGGTGTCGCTGCTGTCCTCGCGCTCGCCGCGGGCGTGGGACTGGCCGCCGTTGCCCTTGCTCAGCTCCTGGACGTGCTTCGGGCCCAGCAGCGCCAGCTCCTTGGGGGTCAGCACCGGCGGGCGGTCGGACGGGAGGCGCTTGCCGTAGCCGCTGTAGGACGGCGCGGCAGGCCGCTTCTGCACCGGAGCGAAGATCTCCAGGACCTGCTGCTTGGAGAGCGTCTCCTTCTCCATCAGCTCGAGCACCAGGTTGTCGAGCACGTCGCGGTACTCGACCAGGATCTCCCAGGCGATGTCGTGGGCCGACTCGATCAGCCGCCGGACCTCGTCGTCGATCGCGGAGGCGATCTCCTCGGAGTAGTCGCGGGTGTGCGCCATCTCGCGGCCGAGGAACGGCTCGCCGTTACCGTCGCCGAACTTGCGGGCGCCGAGGCGCTCGCTCATGCCGTACTCGGTGACCATCTTGCGGGCGATCGAGGTGGCCTTCTCGATGTCGTTGGCCGCGCCGGTCGTCGGCTCGTGGAAGACCAGCTCCTCCGCCGTGCGGCCGCCGAGCAGCATGGCGAGCTGGTCGAGCATCTCCGAGCGGCTGGCGAGGAACTTGTCCTCCATCGGCAGGGTCATCGTGTAGCCCAGCGCCTGCCCGCGCGACAGGATCGTGATCTTGTGCACGGGGTCGGCGTTCGGCAGTGCGTGCGCCACGAGCGCGTGGCCACCCTCGTGGTAGGCGATCGTCTTCTTCTCCTGGTCGGACATGACCCGGCTCTTGCGCTCCGGGCCTGCCATGACCCGGTCGATCGCCTCTTCGAGGGTGTTCATGTCGATCTGCTTGCGGTCCATGCGGGCCGTCAGCAGGGCCGCCTCGTTGATCACGTTGGCGAGGTCGGCGCCGGTGAAGCCGGGCGTGCGCCGGGCGATCGTGTCGAGGTCGACGTCGGGCGCGAACGGCTTGCCGCGGCCGTGCACCCGGAGGATGCCCTTGCGGCCCTCCAGGTCGGGACGGTCGATGACGATCTGCCGGTCGAAGCGGCCCGGGCGCAGCAGGGCCGGGTCGAGGATGTCGGGCCGGTTGGTCGCGGCGATCAGGATGACGCCGCCCTTGACGTCGAAGCCGTCCATCTCGACCAGCAGCTGGTTCAGCGTCTGCTCGCGCTCGTCGTGGCCGCCGCCGAGGCCGGCGCCGCGGTGCCGGCCGACCGCGTCGATCTCGTCGACGAAGATGATCGACGGGGCGTTGGCCTTCGCCTGCTCGAACAGGTCGCGGACGCGGGACGCGCCGACGCCGACGAACATCTCGACGAAGTCCGAGCCGGAGATCGAGTAGAACGGCACGCCCGCCTCGCCGGCGACCGCGCGGGCCAGCAGCGTCTTGCCGGTGCCCGGCGAGCCGTACAGCAGCACACCCTTGGGGATCTTGGCGCCGATGGCCTGGAACTTGGCCGGGTTCTGCAGGAACTCCTTGATCTCCTGGAGCTCCTCGATGGCCTCGTCGGCCCCGGCCACGTCGGCGAACGTGGTCTTCGGGGTGTCTTTGGTGACCAGCTTTGCCCGGGACTTGCCGAAGTTCATCACCCGGGAGCCGCCGCCCTGCATCTGGTTCATGATGAACAGGAAGATCAGCACGACGACGACGATCGGCAGGAAGCTGAACAGCAGGTTCAGGAAGACGTTCTGCTTCGGAACCGAGACGTTGTAGCTCTTGACCTGCCCCTGGTCGGCCTTCTGCTGGAGCAGCTTGGCCAGGTCGTTGCCCTGGCCGCCGACCCAGGAGGACTGCAGCTGTTTGCCGTTCTTGAGCTTGACCTCGATCCGCTGATCCTTGTCGACGATCTGGGCGGAGGTCACCTCATTGTTCTGGATGGCCTGCACGACCCGCGAGGTGTCGGCCTTCTCGTACGAGCCGCCGGGGTTGATCCCGTACATGACGAGGAGCACCAGCGCCCCGAAGGCCAGAATCCAGAGCAACGGCCCGCGAAAGTAGCGCTTCAGATCCATTTATGCGGTGCCCCGCGGTGGGGCCCGTCCCTCCTGACCAGCGTCTCCAAGACCTCGGTGCGTCGTTGCACCGAGGCGGCCTTCCTGAGTGTCGGCTCCCGCAGTGCAGCCGGGGTACCGAAGGTACACCGGTGCCGCGGAAGACCGCACCGCGACGACCGGTGTCGTGCTTCGTAACAGGCAACGCTCCGGGCTAACCGTCTTGTTCCCTGCTTCCACCGTAGACGTGCGGCGCAAGGGTCCCCACAAAGGGGAGGTTCCGGTACCGCTCCGCATAGTCGAGGCCATAGCCGATCACGAACTCGTTGGGTATGTCGAACCCGACATAACGGACATCAATGTCTATCTTCGCGGCATCCGGTTTACGCAGGAGAGCGCACACCTCCAGCGACGCGGGCCCGCGCGACTCCAGGTTGCTCATCAGCCAGCTCAGGGTCAGGCCCGAGTCGATGATGTCCTCGACGATCAGCACGTCGCGGCCCATGATGTCGGCGTCCAGGTCCTTGAGGATGCGCACCACGCCGGACGACTGGGTGCCCGAGCCGTACGACGACACCGCCATCCAGTCCATGGACACCGGTGAGTGCAGGGCGCGGGCGAGGTCGGCCATGACCATGACGGCACCCTTGAGCACCCCGACGAGCAGGATGTCCCTGCCCGCGTAGTCGGCGTCGATCTGGGCGGCGAGCTCCCGGATCTTGGCCTGGAGCTCGTTCTCGGGGATGAGCACCTTCTCCAGGTCCGCTCGCATGTCCTGTTCGTCCACCGCAGAGCCTTTCACGATCATGCGGCCGGAGGGCCGCGCCGATCTTGCCCGCCCGACCCGGCGGGCCGCCTTCGATCCGTCCCCGAAGATGGGCCGTCTACGCGCTCGTCTCCGGCGATTCGGACGGCCCGAAGTGCAGCTTTTCACACCGGCGCCACGCCACGACGCGGCCGGGTAGGTCGACGTGCGTCTGGCCGTGCCACGCCGTTATCAGGGCGTCGACGGCGTCGACGTGTACGGCGGCCAGCGCGCCCGCGGGGCTGCCCGCCGCGATCGCCGCGCGCCGCAGCACCCGCGTCCGGACGGCGCGCGGCAGTTCCGCCAGTGCGGGCACGTCCAGGACGATCACCCGCTTCGCGGCCGCGGATGCCCGCTCCGTCGGCGCTTCCCCGGCGGGCACCGTCGCGTCGGCGAGCGCGCGGGCGGCCCAGGCGTCGAGCGCGTCGGCGTCGTCGCGCAGCAGCCGCGCCGTACGGGCCAGCGCCGCGGCAATGCCGGGGCCGATCTCCTTCTCCAGGGCGGGCAGCACCGCGCGGCGGATCCGTACCCGCGCGTAGGCGAGGTCGCTGTTGTGCGGGTCGTCCCAGGGGTCCAGCCCCATCGCCCGGCAGGCCCGGCGAGTCAGGTCGCGGTCGAGCCCGAGCAGCGGGCGCCGGTAGATCCCCGAGACCTCGGCCATGCCGGCGAGCGACCGCGCGCCCGATCCGCGCGCCAGCCCGAGCAGCACGGTCTCGGCCTGGTCGTCCCGCGTGTGCCCGAGGAACACGGCCGCGGCTCCGTGGCGGGCGGCGGCGGCGGCGAGCGCCGCGTACCGCGCCGCGCGGGCCGCCGCCTCGGGGCCGCCGGACCTGCCCACGGTCACCCGGCACGTCTCGACCGGTGCGAGGCCCAGCCGCGTCAGCGTCGCGGCGACACCGGCGGCGTGCTCGGCCGAGCCCTCCTGAAGGCCGTGGTCGACGGTGACGCCGCCGGCCCGGTGCCCGGAGCGGGCGGCCTCGAACGCCAGCGCGCCGGCCAGCGCGAGCGAGTCGGCGCCGCCGCTGCACGCCACAAGCACCAGATCGCCGGGGTCGATGGCGCGCAGGGCGCCGCGTACGGCCAGGCGGATCGCGGCCACCGCCGGATCAGGTCCCACGTGCCCATTCTGCTGCCCGGCCGCCGTTCACGGTGCCGACCCCGAGCCGCCGCCGTGCGTGGGCGGGCGGACGGGCGGCGGCGGTCGATCCCCCGCCCATGCCGCGGGAAGGGGACAAGGGCGGGACCGCGCGGCGCGCGGAGCGTCCGGACGCGTCGGTGGCGGGAGCCCGGGGCGGCGCCCCCGGGCGACGGTCAGGGTCGGGTACGCCACGCGGCGTCAGGACGCGTCCGGCGGCGGGAGCCCGGGGCGGCCGATGACCCGGCCGACCCACAGGGACGGGTCCTTGATCTCCGCGCGGGTGGGCAGCGTGTTCGGCGAGGTCCACACGCGGTTGAAACCCGCCATGCCGACCCGCTCGATCACCGTCGAGACGAACCGCGATCCCTCGGCGTACTGCCTCATCTTCAGGTCGAGGCCGAGGATGCGGCGGATCGTCCGGTCGAACTGGGAGCCGCCCTCGCGCCGCCGCTGGAACTTGGCCCGGATCTCGGCCACGCTCGGCACCACCTCGGGGCCGACGGCGTCCATGACGTAGTCGCCGTGCCCTTCGGCCAGGGTCATGACGGCGGTGAGGCGGTCGAGGATCTCCCGCTGTTCCGGCGTCTGGATCGCGTCGATCAGGTTGCCCTCACCGCCGCGAACGGCGTCGGCGACCGCGCCGCCCACGCCGCGCAGCCGGTCGAGCAGCGCACCGGGGTCGAGGTCGGCGGCGAGCAGGAACGCCGTCATCTGGTCCTGGACGTACGCCCGCAGCCAGGACACCGAGGTGAACTGCGCCCGGTGCGTCTCTTCGTGCAGGCAGACCCATAGGCGGAAGTCGTGCGTGTCGACGTCGAGCTCCTGCTCGGCGTGCACGATGTTCGGCGCCACCAGGGTGAGCCGCCCGGTGGGCGCGCGGCCGGACGGGTCCGGCGGCAGGAACAGCTCGTACTGCCCCAGCACCCGGCTGGCCATGTAGGCCAGGATCGCGCCCACCTGGGCGCCGGTCACGCGGGAGCCGACCGCCTGCAGCACGGCACCGCCGCCGAGCAGCCCGCCGCCGCGGCGCTCCTGTAGCTGCTCCATCAGGGGTTCGAGGACGACGCGGAAGCCGTCAACGTTGGCGCGGATCCAGCCGGGGCGGTCGACGATCTTGGCCGGCACGCCGCCGAGACCGCCGTCCATGCCGGTGAACGCCTGGACATGCCCTTGCGCGACGTCGGACAGCTCACGCAGCTCGGCGACGACCTGCCGCGCCTCCGCGGGGCTGACCTGGGGCCCCGGGCGGACGAGGCGCGTGCCCGTCTGAACGGCGACGTTCCAGTCGATCATGGATTGTGGCATTGCGCACCTCTCCCGGCCGGGCATCTCTACGGTACGTCCCCGGTCGACCCGGGAACATGCCCACAGCCGCCCAACGCGCGAGCAGACCCCATCTACTCCCGGCCTGCTCCCCGGCCGGTGTCCGGGCCGGCTCCAGGGCCGGTGTCCGGGTCGGCGCCTTCAGCGGCAGCCGCAGCCCGCGAGTGTGCTCGCGAGGGCGTCGAGCGAGGCAAGCGCCGCACTCGGCGACTTGACGTTGTTGGCCATGAACGCGAACGTCAGCAGCCGGCCGTCGGCGTCGTAGACCACGCCGGCGAGGGTGTTGACGCCGTCGAGCGTGCCGGTCTTGGCGCGGACGTACCCCTTGCCGGCCGCCGCCGAACCCGTCAGGTAGCGGCTGGCGAGCGTGCCGGAGTATCCGCCGATCGGCATGCCGGTCAGCACGCTCCTCAGCTCCGGGTGGTCCGGGGACGCGGCGGTGGCCAGCAGCCGGGCCAGCGCGGCCGGCGTGATGCGGTTCTCCGGCGACAGGCCGCTGCCGTCGACGGTGGAGATGCCCGAGGCCAGTCCGAGACCCGCCAGCACCTGGTGGACGGCGGCGACCGAGCCGGCGAACGTCACCGGCTCATGCCGGGCGATCGCCACCTGGCGGGCCATCGCCTCGGCGATGTCGTTGTCGCTGTTGGTCAGCGCCTGCTCGACCAGCGCGGAGATCGGCGGGGACTGCACGGCGCCGAGCTGCCGGGCGTTCTCCGGCGCGACGGCCGGTCTGCCGACGGTGGCCTGCACGCCGTCTTTCGTCAGCTCGTGGGCGAACGTGTACGCGGCGATGCGTGGCGGATCATGCACCGGCGTGTTGGACCCGGGCGCGACCCGGCCCTCGTCGACCTCCAGCGCGGACACCGGCGCCACGTCGCCCTCGGCCGTGTAGTTGGGCTTCCAGCCGGGCCCGAGACGCCTGCCGGAGTACAGGGAGGCGTCGTAGTCGACGCGGACGTGCGTCGTGCCCTCGGCCTTCAACGCCGCCGCCGTCTGCTTCGCCAGGTCGGGCAGCGAGGCGTGCTTCGGGTAGCCGGTCGTCGACGGCGCGCTGCTGAGCGTCGGGTCGCCGCCGCCGACGAGGATCACGCCGCCGCCGCCCTTGACCGCCCGGGTGGTGATGCGGTGGTCGGGGCCGACCGAGGCGAGCACCGCGGTCGACGTGGTCAGCTTCGTGGTCGAGGCGGGCACCGCCGGCTGGTCGGCGTCGCCGGCGAACAGGGGCCGGCGCGTGTCGGCGTCGAGCACGGTTCCCATGAGATCGGACCCGAGGCCGGACGACCGCATGAGGGCGCCGAGCCGGGACGACAGCACGCCGGCGGATGGCATGGGCGCCGTCGCCGACACGGGGGCCAGCGCGGGCGGCCCGCCGGGGACGATCATGCGCGCCGCGACCGTGGGCGGTCGCACCACCAGGGAACGGTCTGGCGTGAGCTTGACCACGGCCAGGGCCGCGCCGACCACGAAGACGTTGAGGAGAGCGAGTGTGATCATTGCCACGATGCGCTCAGGCCTCGGCACGTGACGCCCCTCCCCTAACCGCGGCACTCGTGACGTGCGACATCCTTGTAATAGCCAACATCCAACCAGAACCACCTCGGCCCGCCCCGGGGAGCGGAGGACATTGTGGAATTCGACGTCACCATCGAGATTCCGAAAGGCCAGCGGAACAAGTACGAGATGGATCACGAGACGGGCCGGATCCGTCTGGACAGGATGCTGTTCACCTCGACGCAGTACCCCGCCGACTACGGCTTCGTCGAGAACACGCTGGGCGAGGACGGCGATCCGCTCGACGCGCTCGTGCTGCTCCAGGAGCCGACCTTTCCGGGCTGCCTCATCCGCTGCCGCGCGATCGGCATGTTCCGGATGACGGACGAGGCGGGCGGCGACGACAAGGTGCTGTGCGTGCCCGCGACCGATCCGCGTTCGGAGCACCTGCGCGACATCCACCACGTGCCCGAGTTCGACCGGCTGGAGATCCAGCACTTCTTCGAGGTCTACAAGGACCTGGAGCCCGGCAAATCCGTCGAGGGCGCGAGCTGGGTCGGCCGGGCCGAGGCAGAGGCCGAGATCGAACGCTCGATCAAGCGCGCCGCGCAGCAGCACCGGGACTGAACCGGGGCTGATCCGGGCGCCCGCCCCGGCGGCCTGGCCTCGACGCCGGGCCGCCCGGAGCTCCCGCCACCGGACGCGTCCTGACGCGCCGCGCGCGGTTTCGTCCTTGGCGCACCTTCCCGCGTGCGGAGGATCGACCGCCGCCACCCGGCGACCGGCCCACCGCCCGACCGGACGCCCAACGGGCCGGCCCGTCAGGCCAACGGAACCGTCATCCGCTGCACCCGTCGGGCCGGCGACCCCGTCGCCCGCCGGCCCCATTCCCTGGCGGCCCCATTCCCCACCGGCCCCGTTCCCGTCGATCCCGTTCCCGTCGATCCCGTTCCCCACCGGCCCGGTTCTCGCCGATCCCGTTCCCCGCGGCCCCATTCCCTGGCGGCCCCCGTCGCCCGCGGCCCCGTTCCCCGCCGGTCGCCGGATCCGTCAGCCGGCCGGGCGGGTGGCGCCCGCATAGTCGGGGCGGAACGCCGGGGAGATCCGTACCCGCGCGCCGGTGAACGGCGCCTCGACCATCCGCCCGTGTCCGATGTAGATCCCGACGTGGTGGATCGTGCGCGGGTCCGACGGGTTGTGCGCGAAGAAGACCAGGTCACCCGGCCGCAGCTCGCTCCGCGAGGGATGCGGCCCGGAGTTGTACTGCGCCGGCGCCCAGTGCGCCAGCCGGACGCCCGCGCGCGCCCAGGCGTACGTCACCAGTCCGGAACAGTCGAAGCCGACGGTGTGCGCGCCCTGCGCGATGCCCAGGGTCGGGCCGTCGGGGCCGCCGCCGCCCCAGGAGTACGGCGTGCCGAGCCACCTCAGCGCGGCCGCCGCGGCGATGCGCCCGAGCCCGGAGCCGCGGGCGAGCGTCCGGGCGAGCGTCCGGGCGAGCGCCGCGCCGTTGCCGCCGGCCCGCGGGGCCACGGCCGCGCGGGCGCGCTGGACGGCGGCGGCGCGGCGCCGTTCGAGGGTCGCGGCGCGCGTGCGCGCCTGGGCGAGCCGGGCGACGAGTGCGGCCTTACGCTGCTCGATCTCCCGCGTGAGGCTCTGCTGCCTGGCGACCGCGTCCCTCGCGGCCCGCAACGCCTCGGCGGCGCTTCGGGCCGTCTCCTGCTCGGCGGCGAGCGCCCGGCGCGCCTGGCGTTCGAAGATCTCCGCGACGGTGCGCGCGGCGTTCTCCTGCACCAGCAGGGCGTGCTGCCGGTTGAGGATCACCTGCATCATGGTGGCCCGTTCGAGGAACCCGGAGGTGCCTTCGGGCCCGCCCAGGACGTCGGCGGCGGACGGCAGCCCGCCGTCGCCCCGGTAGGCGCCCGCCGCCAGCACGGCGAGGTCGTCGCGGGCCCGGGCCAGCCGGTCGCGGGCCCGCGCCGAGCGCGCGAGCGCCGCCTGGTAGGCCGCGCGGGCGTCGTCGAGCCGGACACGCGCGCCGTTGTAGCGCTCCACCGCCTGCTCGGCATGGTCGCGGAGGTCGTCCAGAAGGCCGCTCGCCTGCGCCAGCGCGGCGCTGATCTGCCCCACCCGGGCCACGTCGGCCCGGACCTGCGCCCTGCTCTTCGCTACGTCATGGTCGCTGGGAACCGGGTCGGCCCCGGCCCGGCCGGCGAGCAGGCCGACGGCCACGAACGCGGCGGCCGACAGGGCCCCCAGCCGTCGGCGGCCTCGCATGGCAGCTGGCAACGTCTCCCCCCGAGGCGTCCTTCCGTGATCGATCTCCAACGGAAGGTAGCCACAGGAGTCACAAGAGAAACACCCGTCACAGTCGGTGTTGCGCCAGCGGAACGCACGGATCGGCCGCCGCCCACCCTCGCGCAGAGCCTCGGCGGCGGCCCCCTGTGATGCTCTCGCCGCCTTGGGGGTGGCGCGAAGCGCGGTCGGCCGCGGTCAGGAGCCGGCGGGGGCAGGGGACGGGTCGGGGCGCGACTGGGGTACGTCGGGACGACGCCCGGCGGTGGCGTTCGACGGCTCCCTGGGCGGCGCCGACGAGGCGGGCGCCGTGTGGCGGGCCGGCGGTCGCGTGTGGCGGGCCGGCGGCGGCGACGAGGTGGGAGGCGGGGCCGGAGACGTCGACGGCCGCCCCGGTGCCGACAACGACGGTCGCGGTGATGGGGTGGGTGTCGTGGGCGGGGACGTGGAGACCGGCGGGCTCGACGGCGGCGTGGACCGCGGGGGCGCGGGCCGGGCCCACGCGACGCCCACCCGGATGCCGCCCGGCTCCAAGGCGACCAGCGCGCGGCCGGGCCCGCCGCCGGGCGCGCGTACGGTGACGGCCACGGCCTGGCCCGCGGCGAGCGTGCCGGCGTACGGCCGGAGGCTCACCGGGCCGTACGCCGACGCCCACCACGTCACCGGGCCGCCGGCGGCGCGCACCGTGATCGTTCCGGCGCCGCCGGAGGCGAGCATCAGGTCGGTGGTCTCGACGGCGAGCCGGCCGGCGCCGGGTGTCGATGGGAGCGCAGGCGCGACGCCGCGCAGCGCGACCGACGGTACGTCGGGCGCGCCGAGGGGGAGACCGGCGGCGACGGGGCGACCGACCGCGGGCGGACCGAGCGGCCTGGGGCTGGGCACGCGGGGGCGCGGCACGGCGGGGCTGATGCGGATCACCCGGGCACCGTGGGTGTCGTCGGCCAGCCAGCGGGCCGCCTGGGCGGCGACCAGGGCGGTGAACAGCGCGCTCGCCAGCGCGGCCAGCGCACGCGGCCAGCGGCTGGGGGTGCGGCCAAGCGTGGCGGCGTGCCCGGCGCCGGCCTGCTCGGGAAAGCCGTGCGCGCCGAAGCGAGGCAGCCGGGCGGCGGCGAACAGGCGGTAGCCGGCCAGTTCCGGATCGGTGAAGCAGCTCGTCACCGCCAGACGCGTCAGGTCGGGCGGTGCCGCGCGCGGCAGCAGCGCGTACACCTTGGCGGCCGAGACGCTGCGGGGCAGGTGCCGGGCGCACGCCCCGCACGCGGCGGCGTGACGGACGAGGGCGTCGCGCAACTCGTCGTCCAGGTCGCCGCGGCGCGCCCGCAGGATCGCGGCGCGCTCGTCGCACTCGAACGGCTCCTCATGGGCGAGGATCTCGGCGTCGACCGCTGCCTGGAGCAGGGCGCAGGCCTGGTCCGTCAGGTCGTCGACGTCGCGCGGCGGCAGGCCGACGACGCTCGCGATGTCGGGGGTGGCCAGCCCGCGGCGGTGGCGGAGGTCGAGCAGCTCCTGGCTGAGCGGCGGCAGGCAGGTGACGGCGCGCCACGCCATGAGGCGCAGATCGACGTCGTCCTGGTCGTGCCGGGCGATGGGGATGTCGGGTTCGACCGGTTCGGTGGTTGAAATGCTCCTGCGGCGGCACTCGATGCGGGCGATGGCGTACAGCCAGGGCCCGAACCGCGCGGGGTCGCGCAGTTCGCCGATGCGGGCGTCGGCGCACATCATCGTGTCACGCAGCGCGACCTGCGCCGCGTCGCGGTTGCGCAGGCGGAACCAGCAGTAGTCGTAGAGGCGATCGGCATAGGCGTCGTGGACCGCGCCGATCGCGTCGGGATCCCGCGACCGCAGCGCACCCACTAAGAAGCGGTCTTCCATGCGCTGAACGTAAAGCCTATTCCGCGGCCGATTCAACTATTTCCCGCGATCCTCGGGAAGATATTTCGGTCCGAGACAATAGACGACACCCGGCCATGCTGACAAATTGCGAAATTAACATTTCATGCGGTTTTGCCCGGCGCCGACATGGACGAGCACGACCACGAAGAGCCACTGACCTGGGGGAAGCGCGGACTCAGCCCGTCACCCGGGCGATCCCGGCCATGGCGCAGCCCGCCTCCAGCTCGGAAAGACCGAAGGCATCGACCGGACCGATCGCACCGGCCTTCGCAATTCCGTCGGCGGCCTTCCGCGCCGCCCACGCGAGGACACCGGCCGTGAAATCGTACGGATCGCCGCCGGACAGGTGCACCTCCGTCAGCAGCAGGCCCCCGGCGTCGTAGGCGGCCGCGACGATACGCGACGTCAGCGTGCCCTTGGCCGGGCGGCGGCGGGCGAGGCGGGCGAGCGCGCCCGTGCACAGCCGCGTCGCCGCGACCGCGGCCCGGCCGCGCGGCACGCGCGCGGCCACCCGGGTGGCCCAGCCGAACCAGCCGAGGTACACGTTCACCTCGCACAGGTCGGGGTGGGCGGCCGGGAGCGTGAAGCACTCCGACGACCCGACCGAAAAGCCGGGCCGGGACCGGCCGCCCACCGAGAACTCGCGCACCCGCGGCCGCCGCTCGTCGACGACCCGGTACCGGAAGCGGTACGGCGGCGCGGCGCACAGGTCCGGCACGGACGCCAGCGTGCCGGCGGACAGGCCGTGGACCAGGTCGCCGCCCCCGACGAAGTAGCCGATGTCGACGCGGGTGCCGTCCGCGCCGACGCGGTCGAGGGCCAACGATGCGGCCAGGTTGCCCGGCACGCAGTCGTACCCGAACGCGGTGACCAGGGCGGAGCTGGCCATCGGCCCGTACCGCTCGAACACCTCGCGGACGAACGACGGTTCCCCCGCGCAGTCGAGGTAGTGCGCGCCCGCGTCGACGGCCGCCGCGACGGCCGCGTGCCCGTGCCGGAGGAACGGGCCGACCGTGGCGACCAGCACGTCGTCGCGTTCGACGAGCGCCCGCACCGTGGACGGGGCGGCGGCGTCGGCGAGCGCGGTCTCCAGCCCGCCCAGTTCTTCGGCGAGCGCGGCGAGGGCCTCGGCGTTCCGCCCGGCGAGCACCGGACGGGCTCCCTGGGCGACGAGCGCCCGCGCGGTCCGCGCCCCGGTGTACCCGGTGGCGCCGAAGACCACGATGCGACCCGCCATTCGATCTCCCCAGGTACGAAAGAACCTTCGGCTGTCGCGCTGAGAGTACTAATCCGTCACGAAGCGTGCCGGTTTTTCGTTCGATGAGACCATTGGGGGAAGTACCCGTTCGGCGGCGGCCGCAATGGCGGTCACCTCGACCGTGGTGAAGATCACCGGCTGCCGCCGGATCAGCCGGTCGACGCGGCTCGCCCGGTGCAGCGCGACCCCGTCGAACAGCAGGCCCCCGCGCGGCAGCCGCCCGCCGTGCACCGCGATCAGCGCCGACACCTCCACGGGATGGCCCAGCCGCTCCGCCAGACCGGCCCCGACCGCGCCGGCCATCCGCCGCGTACGGGACACCAGGCCGGTCAGCGGCCGGCCGCCCGCGCGCAACCGGTCGTCCACGTGCAGCCGGGTCGGCCGCGGCCAGCGCCGGGAGATGATCGCGTACACGCCGGTGTGGCCGACGACGAGGTGGTCCAGGTTGCCGCGGAGCCCGCCGGGCAGCGCGCGGTCGTGCAGGACGTGGAAGTACGCCGGATCCAGGCGCGACAGCCGCCGCCCGGTGCGCCGCTCGGCCGCCGCGCCGCGCCGCCAGTTGCGCACCGGCCCCGGCCGGAGGCGTACGTGCACGGCGTGCGCGGCCAGCACCGCCAGGCCGGTGGCGAGCCCGGGCAGCCAGCCGAACAGCCCGGCGGCCATGGACCCGGTGACGCCGGCCAGCACCAGCCGGGCGACGGCGCGCTCGCGCCGCTGCTCGGCCCGCAGGGCCCGGTATCGGGCCTGCGCCGACGCGCCGGCCACGGACGCTCGCCGTCCCCGCACCGCACTCCTCCCAGCGAAGAGCGTGCTGGGGCGGCGGGCGCCGCTTCAACGACCTTGCCCGATACGTTCAGGTCGCTTGACGAACCGGCTACCCGGCACATCCGTCCACGGTCCGCGAGCAGCCTGCAGCCGGCCCCCTACGGTCGGCACGCGCGAGGGGGCATTGCGGCGCAGCCGCCACCCCGGGCGGTCGGCGCGGGCGACCGCGGGCAGGCCGGCCCGCGGGCGGCGAGGCATCCCGACGGGAGCGCGTACCCGATCCGTTCGTCCGCGCCGGTGCCGGCGCGGACCGGACCGCCTCGCCGCGCGGCGTTCGGCGGACGTGGAGATCGGCTGGAGCTCTGGCACCGGAACCGAGCGCGTCAGCGGGCATCCGCCACCGTCCGGGTGCGCATGGCGTCGGTGTCATCCCGCTGTCATCCCCGATGTGGACGGGTTCGAACGATCGAAACGGCGTCGATCGAAACGCCGTCCGAAGGCGTGTCAGGGTGTTCCGGCCGCGCGGCGCATGCGTTCGGCCAGGCCCCGGTTGATCGCGCGGGGCCACAGCGGGCCGCCGTACACCAGACCGGTGTACGCCTGCACGAGCGTGGCCCCGGCCCGCAGGCGCGCCCACGCGTCGTCCGCGGTCTCCACGCCGCCCACGGACACCAGGACGAGACGGTCGCCCGCCCGGGCCCGCAGCCGTTCCAGCACCTCCAGCGAACGCCGCTTCAGCGGCGCTCCCGACAACCCGCCCGGCCCGGCCGCGGCGACCTGGGCCGGATCGCCGGCCAGGCCGTCCCGCGCGATCGTGGTGTTGGTCGCGATGACGCCGTCGAGGCCGAGCTCGACGGCGAGGTCCGCGACGGCGTCGACATCGGCGTCGGCGAGGTCGGGCGCGATCTTGACGAGGAGCGGCACCCGATGCGGGGAGGCCCGGTCGGCCGCCTCACGTACCGCCGTCAGCAGCGGCCGCAGGCGCTCGACCGCCTGCAGGTCGCGCAGGCCGGGGGTGTTCGGTGAGCTGACGTTGACGACGAGGTAGTCGGCGAGCGGGGCGAGCAACTCGGCGCTCGCGACGTAGTCGGCGACGGCCTCCTCCTCGGGAACAGCCCTGGTCTTGCCGATGTTGACCCCGACGATCACGTTCCGCGGCCGGCGCAGCCTCCCGGCCGCCGCCCGCGCGCCGCGGTTGTTGAAGCCCATCCGGTTCACGATCGCCCGGTCGCGGACCAGCCGGAACAGCCGGGGCCGCGGGTTGCCGGGCTGCGGCGAGGCGGTCACCGTGCCGATCTCGACGAACCCGAAGCCGAACGCGCCCAGCGCCTCGTACGCCTCCGCGTCCTTGTCGAAGCCGGCCGCCAGCCCGAGCGGGCTCGGAAAGTCCAGGCCGAGGGCGCGCACCCGCAGCACCGGGTCGCGCGGGGCGAGGAGGCGGCGCAGCAGCGGCAGCGCCCCGGGGACGGCACCGAGCGCGCGCAGGCCGGCGAAGCTCATCCGGTGCGCGGCCTCGGCCGGAAGGCGGCGCAGGAGCAGCGCGAACGCGAGTCGATACATCGCAGGCGATTCTGTCAGCCCTGCCCTCCGGCCCGTCAGCCCTCCCCTCCGGTCCGCCGGCCCCGCCCTCCGGCGCCGGCGCCGCCGATCCGGTTCCGGCGCCGCCGATCCGGTTCCGATTTCCGGCACCGACGGCCCGGGCACCGGCGGATCGATAGACTTCCAGGGTGATCGAGACGCCGCCCCCGAACCGTACGGCCCGCGATCTGCCGAAGCAGTACGTACCGGCCGACGTGGAACAGAAGCTGTACGAGCGGTGGGTGTCGGCGGGCTACTTCGAGGCCGACGCCGGCAGCGACAAGCCGCCGTACACGATCGTCATCCCGCCGCCGAACGTCACCGGCTCGCTGCACCTCGGGCACGCGTTCCAGCACACCCTGATGGACGCCCTGGTGCGCCGCCGCCGCATGCAGGGGTACGAGGCGCTGTGGCTGCCCGGCATGGACCACGCCGGCATCGCCACCCAGACGCTGGTCGAGCGGCAGCTCGCCGAAGAGGGCAAGTCGCGGCACGATCTGGGCCGCGAGGCGTTCGTGCGGCGGGTGTGGGAGTGGAAGGCCGAGTACGGCGGCACGATCCTCGGCCAGATGCGGCGGCTCGGCGACGGCGTGGCGTGGCGGCGCGAGCGCTTCACGATGGACGAGGGGCTGTCCGCCGCCGTCCTGACGATCTTCAAGCGGCTCTACGAGGACGGCCTGGTCTACCGCGCCGAGCGCATCATCAACTGGTGCCCGCGCTGCATGACCGCGCTGTCCGACATCGAGGTCGACCACCACGACGACGAGGGCGAGCTGATCTCGATCCGGTACGGCGACGGCGACACGAGCATCGTCGTCGCCACCACCCGGGCGGAGACGATGCTCGGCGACACGGCCGTGGCCGTGCACCCGGACGACGACCGGTACCGCCACCTGGTCGGCACCAAGGTGGAGCTGCCGCTCACCGGACGGCGCATCCCGATCGTCGCGGACGACCACGTCGACCCCGAATTCGGCACCGGCGCGGTCAAGGTGACGCCGGCGCACGACCCCAACGACTTCGAGATCGGCCGCCGGCACGACCTGCCGTCGCTCACGATCATGAACGAGCGCAGCGTCATCACCGCGCACGGCCCGTTCGAGAACCTCGACCGGTTCGAGGCGCGGCCCGCGATCGTGGCCGCGCTGCGCGAGCAGGGCCGCATCGTCGCCGAGACGCGGCCGTACGTGCACGCCGTCGGGCACTGCTCGCGGTGCGACACCGTGGTCGAGCCGCGGCTGTCGCTGCAGTGGTTCGTGCGGGTGGCGCCGCTGGCCAAGGCCGCCGGTGACGCGGTCCGCGACGGCCGCGTGCAGATCCACCCGAAGGAGCTCGAGCCCCGCTATTTCGGCTGGGTCGACAACATGCACGACTGGTGCATCTCGCGCCAGCTCTGGTGGGGGCACCGCATCCCGGTCTGGTACGGCCCGGACGGCGAGATGGTCTGCGTCGGCCCCGGCGAGGAGCCGCCGTCGGGCGAGGGCTGGCGGCAGGACCCGGACGTGCTCGACACGTGGTTCTCCTCGGCGCTGTGGCCGTTCTCCACGCTCGGCTGGCCCGACGACACCGCCGACCTGCGCAAGTTCTACCCGACCGACGTGCTGCTCACCGGGTACGACATCCTCTTCTTCTGGGTCGCCCGGATGATGATGTTCGGGCTGTACGCCATGCGCGACGCCGACCCCGAGCGGGCGGTGCCGTTCAAGAAGATCGTGCTGACCGGGCTGATCCGCGACAAGTTCGGCAAGAAGATGTCGAAGTCGCGCGGCAACACCGTCGACCCGCTCGACTGGATGGACGCCTACGGCGCCGACGCGCTGCGGTTCACCCTGGCCCGCGGCGGCAACCCCGGCACCGACGTTCCCGTCGGCACCGAGTGGGTGCAGGGCAGCCGCAACTTCTGCAACAAGGTCTGGAACGCCACCCGGTTCGCGCTGATCAACGGCGCCACCGCCGTCGACGAGCCGCCCGCCCGCGAGCGGCTGTCCGCCGCCGACCGGTGGATCCTGTCCCGGCTGACCGCGACGCTCGCCGAGGTCGACCGCTGCTACGACGACTACCAGTTCGGCCGGCTCACCGACATCCTGTACCACTTCGCCTGGGACGAGCTGTTCGACTGGTACATCGAGCTGGCCAAACGCCCGCTGGCGCGCGGCGGTGAGGAGGCCGAGACCACCCGCGCCGTGCTGGGCTACGTTCTCGACCGCACGGTGCGCATGCTGCACCCGGTCATCCCGTTCGTGACCGAGGAGCTGTGGACCACGCTGACCGGCCGCGAGTCCATCGTGATCGCCGACTGGCCCGCGCCGGACCCGTCCCTGCACGACGAGGCGGCCGAGGCGGAGATCCGGGCGCTGCAGGCGGCGGTCACCGAGGTGCGGCGGTTCCGCGCGGAGCAGGGCCTGGCGCCGAGCCGGCGGGTTCCCGCGCGGCTGACCCTCGGCGCCGACATCGCCGCGCACGAGGAGCAGATCCGGACGCTGACCCGGCTCGACGCGCCCGGCGACGGCTTCCGGGCGACCACCCGGCTGGCCACGCCCGGGGCGACCGTCGAGCTCGACCTGTCCGGCGCGATCGATGTCGAGGCGGAGCGGCGGCGGCTGGCCAAGGACCTCGCCGCGGCGGAGAAGGAGCGCACGTCCGGCACCGCCAAGCTGGGCAACCCCGGCTTCCTCGCCAAGGCCCCCGCTCACGTCGTCGAGGAGATCCGCGAGCGGGTCGCGGACGCCGAGGCCGACATCGAGCGGATCAACGCGCAGCTGGCCGCGCTGGAGAAGGCGTCGGCAGGCTGACCGGCCGGCTATTCCACGGCCGCGGCATAGGGGCTCAGCCGTGCCCGGTGCACGCGGTCGAGCAGCGCGGCGAGGGCCTCGACGGTGGGCATCAGGGACGCCTCCGCCCGGACGTACATCACCCGCGGGCTCAGCGCGCAGCGGCGTGGCACCTTCGCGTCGAACGACTCGGGCCCGACGACCACCTGGGACAGCCCGTGCTCGGCCGCGTAGGCGATCTGCTCGTAGTACCCGAGGTTGAAGTACGCGTAGTGGTTCTGCGCGTAGGCGGACCAGCCGACCATCTTGGGGTAGATCGCGGTGCCGTCGACGTAGGAGAGGACGAACGCCTCGAGGTCGTCGTCACGCTCGGCCACGAGGACCCGGCACGAGCCGTCGAGATGGGCCTTGATCTGCTCGATGAGCCCGAGCAGCCGCTCCGGCGGGACGTCGTGCCCGTACCGGCCGAGCTGTTCCGACTGCAGCCGGGCCATGTCGGGGCCGAGGACCTCCGCGCCCGCCCACCGGACCTTCATCCCGGACTCGGCGAACACCCGCCGCTCGCGCAGCACCTTCCGCCGCCGGTCCGATCGGAGGGCCCGCAGGTAGTCGTCGAAGGAGCGCCCCGGCACCGGCAGCACGCACTGCGCGGTGACGAGGCAGGGGACGTACCCGCGGTCGCGCAGCATCGCGCCGAGCAGCGCGTCGTCGCCGGGGACGTGCATGACGGCGGTGCAGCGCGCCCGCCACTCCTTCGCCGTCTCCTCCAGCGCGTCGAGTACCCGCGCGACGGGTTCGGGCGCGTCGCCGGTGCGGACGATGCCGGGCAGGTAGGCGCCGGGCAGCAGCGAGACCGCGGCCGGCCGCAGCGCGCGCCGCAGCGGTCCGGCGTGCTCCCGCTGCAGGCTCTCCAGGCGGGCGGCGTCGCCGGGGGCGGCGTACGGGCGCGCGTCGTCGGGGAACCGGAGCAGGACCTCGACCGGGTCGTAGTTGGCGAACATGTTGCCCTCGACGCGGTACATCGCGATGCCGGCCTCCGGCGCGCCGTGCTCGCCGCAGTGGACGGCGTACCGCGTCTCGCCGTCGTTCTCCGCCGGCAGGAGCCACTCCGGCCGGTTGAACAGCGTGCGCGCGGGGTCGAGCGCCGCCCACAGGTCCGCGGCGTCGCGGATGCGCCGGAATCGCCTCAGCATTCGTCCTCCCGTCGAAACGCCAACCCGTGGGTCCGGCCTGCTCGGGTCCGGCCTACTCGGAGACGGCCTGCTCGGAGACGGCCTGCTCGGGTACGGCCCGCTCGGGGGCGGCCGGGCTCCGGCGGAGCGGCCCGTCGCGGAGCAGGAGCGCCTGCGCCGCGGCCAGCAGGAGCCCGGCCACCGCGCACGCCGTCCACAACAGCGCCGGTGCGGCCCGGTAGAGCGTGACGCCGACCGGTGCGACCACGCCGGCGACTCCCATACTGGCACCGAACGCCCCCATGTACCGGCCGCGCGTGGTTTCGTGGGCGAGCTCGGCGATCACGCTGGGCAGCAGCGCGGCGAGGCCGATCTCGCCGACGCTCCACACCGCCACCGACAGCAGCAGCATCGGCAGGTTCGCGGCGGCGCCGGTCAGCGCGATCCCGAAGCCGACGAGGAGAACACCGGCGCCGAGCCCGCACCGCTTGGGGACCCGCGCGAGCACCGGCCCCAGGAGCGGCTGGAGCACGGCGATGAGCACGCCGTTCGTCGCGATCATCACCCCGTAGTCGAAGGTCCTTAGCCCCGCGTCGACGACCTGCAGCGGCACCGCGTAGGTGTTCTGGAAGTACACGGTGAACGCGACGAGGGTGATGCCGCACCAGGCGAGCAGCGCCGGGTCGGCCCACGGTCGCGGCGCGCGGGCGGGCCGGGCCGGCCGGGCGGCCGGCTCGGTGCCGTGGTCTTCACGGGGGCCGCCGGTCGCGGCCGGGATCCGCCAGGCGACGAGCGCCGCGTAGGCCAGGGCCGTCGCCGCGTCGACCAGGAACAGCGCCGTCCAGTCGCGTTCGGCGAACCAGCCCGCCCCCAGCGAGGCGACCGGAACGCCCAGGTTCGTCGCCCAGTGCAGCAGCCCGTACGCGCGCGGCCGGTCGCCGGCCGGGACGACGTCGGCGACCATCGCGTTCGCCGCCGGACGGTACAGGTCGCTGGTCACCCCCAGCAGCGCCACCAGCGCGGCGATCGCGGCCGTGGCGTGGACGGACGCGAGCGCGAGCTGGCAGCAGGCGGCGGACGACAGGCCGGCGATCATCGTGCGGCGCCGGCCGAGGCGGTCGGCGAGGATGCCGCCGAGCGGGCCGCTGCACAGGACGCCGGCGCCGTACCCGGTGAGGATCGGCGTCACGTACCCGTGCGCGATGTGCTGATGCCGGGTCAGGTAGAGAACGAGGAAGGGCGCCACGAAGGTGCCGGCGCGATTGACGAAGGTGCCGGCCCACAGCACGGTGAACGACGCCGGGAGCGCCCCGAATCCGGCCAGGTCGCGCAGGCGGCGCGGGCGCCCGCCGCCGCCCGCGCCGGCGGGACCGCCGGCCGGCGCGCCGTCCTCCCGCCGGGTGCCGTGGGCGCCGCTCACGGCCGCTCGCCGGGGAGCGCGGCGTACCACGGGGCCAGGTCCAGGCCCGGATACCGCAGCGCCATGCCGGCGAGGACGTCCCGGTCGTAGGCTTCGTGGCCGGGCGGGGGGAAGCCGACGAGGACGAGTTCCTCCGGCGTCGACCCGGCCACGAAGTCCCGCCACGGCTCGGACAGCCCGGCGCGAACGAAGCACTGCAGGCCGGCCCAGTCGACGCCCGCCCGCTTGTAGCCGAGGTTCATCCAGATCCGCGCGCCGCCGGGCCGGGTCAGGTCGACGGCCCGGTGCCAGACGTCGGGCGCGTACACGAGCAGCGTGCCGGCCGGACCGGGAGTGGAGACCTCCGCCGCGTACAGTTCCGGGGCGTCCTCCGGCCAAACCCGGTGCGGCGTCGACGGCCGCTGCCGGGTCAGCCGCCGGGAGACCAGGTGGGTGGGGGCCAGATCCTCCGTGACGTCGTGCAGGTAGAGGAACATCTCCACCTGGTGCGGGCGTGCGGCCCGGCTCGGCGCGAGCAGGGTGTGGGTCATGTAGTCCGTGTGCAACGGCTGCGCGTAACTCGTGGCCCCGGTGTACTTGGCCCACAGCTGGGCCTGGTAGAGCCGCACGTCGTCGTCGCCGAGCAGCGACCGCGCCACCGCGGCGATCTTGCCATGCACGGCGAGCCGGTCGAGCGCTCCGCCCGTCCACGGGAAGTCCTCGAGCCCGGCGAACTGCTGGGCGTGCTGGGACAGCATCCCGGACCGCGCCCAGTAGTTCAGGCCGGACCGTGCGGAGCGAGGCATGCGGAACCGGTCGTTGCGCTTGGGATCGGCGTCCCGGGCGAACTCCTCGGCCGTCGGGAAGATCCGCGGCAGCTCGGCGATGGCGGCCTGGAGTTCGGACTCGTCGAACAGGGCGGGGATCAGCAGGTATCCGTCCTCGTTCCAGGCTTGCAGCTGCCGCTCGCTCAGCGGCGATGTGGTGGTTTCCATGCGCACTTTCCGGGTCGATGTTACGGAGCGGGAGGAGCCGGCGCGCGCTCCGCGGGGAATCGCGGGGCGGCGAGGGCGGTGAGTCTGCGGGCGGTGGCCGGGTCGGCGACCCATTTCAGGGCGGCGGGTACGGCGTCGAGCTGCCGCGGGTGCCGGGGGCCGACGACCACCCGGGACACCGCGGGAACGCTCAGGCAGAACGCGATGGCCGCGGCCGCGCGCTCGTCCGGCCCCGGCCCGGCGCCCGCCGCGCCGGCGAACGCGCGCGCCGTGGCGCCGAGCGCCGTCCGCACGTGGGCGGGGATACGGCCGCGCCAGTCCCGGTCGTGTTCCGGGCCGCGGTCGGGCCGGGCGAGGAAGCCGTACGCCAGCGGCTGCATCGCCCACACCTCCCAGCCGGCGGCGGCCAGCCGCACGGCGGCGGGGACGGAGACGAACCGGTTCACGGCGTTCAGCTCGATCTGCGCCACCCGCGGGCGTTCGGGGCGGCGCAGCGCGAGCACCGCCTCCGGCAGGTGGCCGGCCACGCCGACGGTCACGCCGGGCAGCCGGCGTTCGAGCCGGTCGAGCGCCCGGTCCAGCCGGCCGTCGTGGTAGGAGGCCGGATCCGGGTCCTTGATCAGGACGTACGCGGGCGGGCCGACCAGGTCGGCGGTCGCCTGGACCTCCGCGAGCAGGTCGTCCTGGTCGAGCGTGCTCGCGGGGCCGCCGGCGGTCCACGGCCGGCCGGGTTTGGCGCTCACCCGCCACCGCGCGCCGCGCGAGCGCTGCCAGGCCGCCAGCCGCCGCAGGCCCTCGCCGGCGCCGTACGCGGGCGCCGTGTCGGCGACACGCATGCCCATGGCCCAGGCCCGGTCGAACGTCGCCTCCGCCACCGGCGCGCCGACCGGCCCGTACGAGCTGCCGGCGGCCGCGCCCGTCCCGGCCAGGCCCCACGTGCCGAGCACGAAGCTGTCGGCGATCGACCTGGTCAACTCGCCGGCACGGGGGTACGGGCCAGCGCCGCGACGATGTCCGACCGCAGCCGGAGCACCTCGTCCCTCGTGCGCGCCGCGAACTCGCCCCGGGGCGGGATCGCGGGCGGCGTGTGCACGGTCAGCGTGACGGTGCCGTCGGCCGGGTAGACGACGAAGTGGTACTCGCGCCAGTCCAGCGCGTATCCGTCGCCCGCGCGGAGCACGTCACGGCCGCGCAGCGTCAGGTCGGGCCGGTCGAGCGTGCCGGCGTTGTCGTACCGCAGATGATGGTACGAGCCGGTGAGCAGCCGGGTGGTGAAGGAACGACGGTGGTAATGGGGGCTGAGCGTGCCCGCCGCCCGGTAGCGGACGAAGGCCTCCCGGCTGAACAGGTTGAGCCTGACCACCCCGACGCCGTCGCGATCGGCGACGGCCAGCACGCGCGGGTCCACGTCCGGCGGCATGCCCTCCCGGTTGAGCGCGACGAGGCCGTCGTCGGGCAGGGATTCGAGCAGGGCGACGACGTGCCGCGGCCAGTCGATGTCGGCGCGCAGCCGGCGTTCCATCTGCCCGAGCAGAGGCCGGCCGGGATCGATCCCGGTCACGAGCTCGGTCACCGGGTTCATGCGGGGACTCCCTTCAGGCGGGCGATGACGTCGTTCTGGGTGTGGTAGCGGACCCCGCCCTCCTGCTGGGCGACCACGCCCAGCAGCAGCGCCTTGGCCAGGACGAGCCGCGACTCGACCCGGTCGAGCTCGCGCGCGACGTCGTCGAGCAGCTCGGCCTCGGCCGGCGGGTCGTCGTCGCGGAGGCGGTCGACGGCCCGTTCCACGACGCCGGCGAATCCCTCGTTGCAGGTCGCTTCGAACTTGTCGATGGCGCGGGCCACCTCCGGGCTGCGTCCGGGCACGACGCGGCGCCACTCGAAGGTCACCGCCGACTGCAGGCCCGCGATCAGCGCCTGGTAGGGCGCGAACCGCGCCGCCGCCGCCTCCGCGACCCGTTTGGCCAGCCCGACCCGCGGGTCCAGGTAGACCGACGACAGGATGGACCCGTGGTCCCGGAGCGCCCCGTCGCGGCGGATGACCCGGTTGAGCGGGGTGCCGAAGTGCGGGTCGACGGCGCTGTTGATGGTGACCGGCTTGAACTCGCCGATCTCGTGCAGGAAGTCGAGGTTGGCGCGGACCTCGTCGAGCGTGGCCCGGTGGTTGAACAGCATGAACCCCGGCTGGAACGACAGGCCGAGCGACTTGATGATCTGGACGGCACGGGCGTTCTGCCGCACCGAGTGCCCCTTGCCGTACAGCCGCAGGGCGTCGTCCGATCCGGTCTCCAGGCCGACGAACACGTGCCGGAGACCGCCTCCGGCCAGCGCGGTCAGCACCTCCTCGTCGACGTTCTCCGCCCGGCACGACAAGGCGAACTCCACCGGCAGCGCGAGCTCGGCCAGCCGGCGGCCGATCATCAGGGCGCGTTCGCGCCCGGCGGCGGAGCCGCCGAAGAACTCGTCGTCGACGATGAGCAGTTCGACGAGGCCGAACCGCTCGTGCAGGTCCGCGATCTCGGCGGTCGTGTGGTGCACCGACCGTGCCAGCCAGCCGCCGTTGGCGAGCGGGCGGTCACGCTCCAGCCCGTAGAACCGCGGCACGCTGCAGAACGTGCAGCGCGCGTAGCAGCCCCTGCTGGTCGAGACGCACGCGAGGCCGTCGCGATCGATGATCTCGCGGGTCAGGTCCCGCGCCGGGTCCGGCAGCAGGTCGAGGTCGCGCACCCGGGGGGCGGGACGCCAGCGGATCTCGCCGTCGTCGGAGCGGGCGTACACGCCGGGGACCGCGTGCGGGTCGCCGCCCGCGGCGACGGCGGCGACGTACCCGGTGATCGGTCCTTCGCCCTCACCGCAGATCACCGCGTCGACCGCCGGGTTCCGGCCCAGGATCCGGTCCGGGATGAACGAGACCGCATGGCCGCCCACGATGATCTTGCCGCCGTAGCCGGCCTCGCGCAGCAGCGCGCAGATGCGCGCCGTGCGGTCCGGGAAGTGGTCGAGGACGACGGTGAAGCCGACGACGTCGGGACTCAGCTCCATGACGCGCCGGACGGTCTCCTCCTCCGTCCAGTCGTGCAGCATCCCGTCGAGCATCGTGACGTCGAAGCCGTCCCGGCGCAGTGCCCCGGCACAGTAGGCGATGCCCAGGCACTCCACCGGCTTGCTGAACTTGTGCAGCACGTCCACCGGGGGGCGGACCAGCACCGTACGCGCGCTCATCAGAAGACGAACCGGGTCGTGTGGCCGAGAAGCCGGACCGGGACGTTCCAGCACCGTTCGAGGTCGCCCCAGTGCCGCCCGATCAGGTCGCGGCCGTGGACGTTGAACCCCGTCGACGGCAGCAGGATCAGATCCGGCCGCGCACCCGTCGCCTCCGCCCTGCGCGCCAGGGCGGAGTGGATGTCACCGACCGTGGCCATGTCCAGGACGCGGATGTTGCCTCCCAGGTAGTCGTTGGTCGCGACGACGAACTCGATCCGATCGGCGCACTCGGGCAGATACCGCTCGATGAACGCCTTCGCGGCGGGCAGCATCAACGGCGAGGTGACCAGCCATGCGCGCCGGGCGCCCGTCTCGTCGACCGCCTCGGCGATCCCGGCGGCGTCCGCCACGCTGATCGACGGCGCGGCGACGACGCCGTGCGGCACGAAGTACTTGCCGATCACCGGGCCGGTGTAGGGGTACTTCGGCGGCAGCGTCGTGTCGAGGGTCAGGTCGAGCAGGCGGCCGCCCCGGCGCACCCCGAGCTTGATCTTGCCCCGCATCATGAACAGTGAGCTGACCAGCTCCGAACGGCTCTTCGGCCGCAGGAAGCCGAGGCGCTCGATGACGTCGCCGGGCCGTAGTCCCGCCTCGGCGGCCGGCGAGCCCGGGACGGCGCCGATGATGCGGGGTGCGAGCGGGTCGTCGTGGAAGAAGTTCTCCTCATAGGCGCTCGGAATCGCGATGACCGGCGTGTTCGTCCGCTCGCGGACGCCGTGCAGCCACTCGATGACGCTGCTCCACAGCTCGTCGGTGTCGAAGTCCATCGTGAACGGGTGGTCACGGGTGAACCCCGCCTCGTTCACGCGAATGAACGTCGGGTCGAGAGCGGAGACCGTATCGATCGTCCTCGTGAGGTCGTCGAGCGGGAAGTCCGGCGTGGCCACGAGGCTGACCCCGAACGGGATCTCGTGCCTGCGCAGCTCCTGCAGGCAGTGCAGCGCGGTCCACGTGCGCGCCGCCTTCTCCTTCATGATCTCCTGGCGCAGCGGCTCGTCGACCGTGTTGGTCGACACGACGAAGTGCACCGGCTTCAGCTCCGCGAGCCGCTCGACGATCTCCGGGGTGAGCGGGTTGCCGTTCGTGGTGAAGAAGAAGGCGCGGTCGGTACGCTTCCTGACCTCGCGCATCACGTCGGGCAGCCGGGGATCGACCAGGAACTCGTTGAGCTCCCACTGTGCGGCGAACAGCGCCTTGCGCTCGCCCGGGCGGTAGTAGCGGAGCCGGGTGTCGAGTTCGTCGCGGGCGATGCTCTTCTTGGCCCGCGCGATGGCCAGGGTGTCCGGGTTGCCGAACAGGTAGCAGAACGTGCAGGCCACGTTGCAGACGCGGGCCAGGTGCTCGTACACCTCGGACGGGTGGCCGGGCGAGGGCACCACCCAGTCGGACGTCCTCCGCAGCCGGAACCCCTCCAGGGCGGCCGTCTCGCCCTTGTACCGCACGTCGACCAGGCCGCGCAGCAGCGCCCAGTGCCGTGCCAGGACCGGGATCGTCGGCTCGGTCTGCGACACCGAGAACAGGGGCTGCCGCCGGATCCGGCTCTTCGTGTCCTCGTTCCGCCCGGCCGACGGGTGCGGATCGGCGAGCGGCCGCAGCGGCACCGGCCGGGACCGGCCGGCGGCGCGGACCGCGGCCGGGTGGACGACGCGGCCGTCCGCCACCAGATCGGCCTCATCCAGCAGGGCCGCCAGGAGCAGGGCCACGTAGTGCAGGCCGTCCTCCGGCACCGGTGCGTCCGGGATCGGGTAGGAGAAGACGTAGTCGCCGGAGTCGTCGGGGACGCACCGCCAGTGCCCGCCCTCGGGCGTCGCCCGCGACGTCCACTCGGCCTCGAAGAGCGGCAGGTACTCGCTCTCCGGGACGGTGATGTCCAGGAGGGCGGACACCGTCGGCGGCAGCGCGGAGCCGTCTCCAACGCCGCGCCGCGCCAGCGGCACGACCTCGCCGATGCCGTGGTCGGCCGCGGTACGGGGGTCTCTGCAGCGGAGGAAGTACCCGTCGGGGAACAGCGTCTCGCCGTCCGCCGACAGCAGCTCCACCGACTCGGCGATCGCCGCGAGCACCGCGGAGCAGTACCGGTGGTAGGCGAGCCGGGCGCTGGGCGGCCGGACGGATGGCATCGTCGCCAGTGCGGTCATGGGCATGAGACTCCGGGCGGGAGGCGTGGAGAGGAGGACGGCAGGGGGAACGGGAACCGGCCGGGCCGACGATCGCGGGAAGGGGAGCAGGTGGCGCGGGGGTGTGGGGCACGCTGACGCGCCCCACACCTGAGCGGTGATCCGCGAGTCAGATCAGACGACGTTGAGGGTGGAGATCTCGGCCGAGAGCGAACGGGCCGCGGCTTCCGCCTGCTCGACGAGGTCTTCGCGGGTCAGGCCGTAGCGGGCGATGAGTTCTTCTGCCTTGGCCTCGTCGCTCAGCGCGTCCATCAGTTCTTCGATCGGGACCGTCGTCTTGTCGTCCGCTTGCGCGATCGTCGGGGGCATTACCTCTCCATTCTTCCGGTCACCCCTTTTGGGCGACAGGCCTATTACCATATGATCCGGAGAAGTGCAACGAAAAAACCGCTCTGGTCGTGACCATACGAGATAACCACTAATTGTGTCAATGGTGGTCAACTATACTTCTCGCGAACTTCGAGAGCGCCGGCCGCGTCTGAACGCGAGGAGACGGCTTCGCCACCCCCACGCACCGGCCCGCCCGGCGCAGCCCTTCGACCGCGGGGAGATCGGGTACCATTCGCAGGTCAGGCTCCGGTCCAGGCGCGCGCGACCACCGGGCGCGAGCGGGAGGACGCCAGGGCGGACACACCGCCGCCGCGGGCGCCACCGTACGCGCCCGGCGGCGGATCGGGCTTTGCGGGAACCTCCGCCTCGCCGGCACGAAGCCCATATGCCTCTTAAGTCCCGTGGTCACTGACCGTCGCACGGGAGGCCGCTCACGAATGGGCGACACATCCTCCGCCGGGACGTCCGCGATCCCCACCCGGGGACGGCGGCACCACGTCACGTCCGCCATTTCCACAAATAACCCTTATTTTAACAATCGCAGGTAGCGGCAATTCTTTACCGCCTGACGACTTGACGCGGCGAGCGAAGATCGCCGACAGTACGAGAAGAAAGAAATCACCGGGAGGAAATGGAGCAACAAACGCGGCTGCCGCCTCGGCCACCACCTTCAGGTGGCCATCGGACGCCCGAAAGGGCGTCCTCGTGCTTTTAGGGGGGAACCGATGAAGTCGTCTACCGCCCAGGAAGTGGGAAGGACCATCCGCTTTGCGCTGCGGAGTTGGGGAGGCACCCTCCGCCTGGCCACGCTGGTCGCCGTGGTGGCCTGGTTGTTCATCGCCACCCGGCGGCTGCCGCTGATCGCCTGGTGAGGCGCACACCGAAACCCCGGGCCTGACAGGGCCGCACCGCCTCCGCAGCGCATCCCTTCGGGCCCGGGGGCCCAGCGAACCCCGCATGCGAATCCCTGAGTCCCCGCGAGCACCGAGCCCCCGCGTCGTGTACGCGGCGCTGGCACGTGACCCCGAGTTTCCGCGGGCCCCGAGTCCCCGCGGGCCCCGAGTCCCCGCGAACCCTGAACCCGGCAAGGCCCGAAGCCACGCGAGCCCGGAGCCCCGCGACCCTGCAGCCCCCGCGCCCCGTGAGCCGCGTGAGCTCCGCAAGCCCTGAGCCCCCAAACCCCGATAGCCCCCAAGCCCCGCAAACCCCGGGCCTCGCAGACCCCGATAGCGCCGCAAGCTCTGTAGCGCCCCATGCTCTGAAGCCGGTGTCGCGCTCGGGACGCCCACATCGCTGCACGGCGGCCGTCTTCTCCTGATTTGCCGCGATCGTTACGGTTTGGCCATCATCCAGGCAACGATCTTCTACGTCACTTGCCTTACAGCCAAAATTTCCCCTTGTTCACCATCTGTCGGACTAATGAACCGACCCGTAAGGGGGTTTCGTGAAGAAGCTCGCCGTCGCCGCCGCGGCCGCCGGCCTGGGATTGTCCGGGCTCGGCGTCATAGGTGCCAGTTCGACCCGCGCGGCGTCGGCTTCAGCACGCCGGCCATCAGCTGCGACGTCGACTACAGCAACGCGCCGCGGCCGGAGTACGGCACCGGCGGCGCCGAGGACGACGCGGTCTGGCTGAAGAAGTCCCAGGCCTACGCCGAGGCGTGCGCCAGGAAGTACGGGCCGGGCTCCCCGCTGGATCTGCTCGACCACATCAAGACGATCGACTCCGTCCGCGACATGAACACGCTCCGGGCGGCGTTGGGCGACAAGAAGCTCGACTACTACGGCGCCTCGTACGGCACCTACCTCGGCCAGACGTTCGCGACGGTGTTCCCCGACCGCGTCGGCCGCATGGTCCTGGACGGCAACGTCAACCCCAAGCACGTCTGGTACGACGCCCAACTCGACCAGGACTACGTGTTCAACAAGAACATCGAGTACTACTTCGGCTGGATCGCCAAATGGGACAAGGTGTACCACCTGGGCAACACCCAGGCGAAGGTGCACGACTTCTTCTACTCGCTCGGGGCGAAGCTGGCCAAGCACCCGGTCACGTACACGGACCCGCAGAGCGGCGCGGTCAGCGCCGTCGGCCCGGACGAACTGGTGGACAACATCCTGAACGCGGGCTACCGGCGCAGCCAGGCGGTATGGGACCTGTACGCGGCCGGCCTCCACGCGTACAAGACCGGTGACGTCAAGACCTTCGTCGGAACCTTCGGCGCGCAGACCACCGGCGGCAGCGACGACAACGAGTTCGCCGTCTACAACGCCGTGCAGTGCTCCGACACGCAGTGGCCGCTGAGCTGGGCCAAGTGGCACGCCGACGCCGTGCGCGTCAACCGCACCGCCCCGATCGAGACGTGGGGCAACGTCTGGTTCAACGCGCCCTGCCTGTTCTGGCACGCCAAGCCCGGCAAGCTGGTGAACATCGGCCACACGAAGGACCTGCCGAAGAACATCCTGATGTTCCAGGCCACCGAGGACGCGGCCACCCCGTACGCCGGTGCCCTGGAGCTGCACAAGATCCTCAAGGGCTCGCACATGGTCGTGCAGGTCGGCGACCGCACGCACTGCATCGTGCACCGCGGCGACCTGCGGCCGGGCGGCGTCGACTCCTACTTCGACGCCTACTGGCTGCACGGCACCCTGCCCAAGCAGGACACCGTCTACGTCTCGCAGCTCGGCGACCCGACCCCGCCGTCGGCGTCGGCCACCGCGGCGACGCGCAGCCTCGCGACGACCACGCAGGCGCACAACGACGTGATCAGGTAACGACGAGCCGGCAACGGTGAACGGGGGCCTCCGCCCGGAGGCCCCCGTTTCAGGTCCGTGCCCGTTTCACGTCCGTGCCTGGCTCACGTCCGTGCCGGTCGCACGTTTGCGGCAGGGCGTTCCGCCGGAACCGCCATGGAGGATCGGCGCGCTCGTCCCCACGGTGATCACCGTCGGCCGCCCCTCACCGGCCGGTCAGCCCGTCACCGGCAGGTTGCCAGGCACCGGAGTCGGTGCGGGAGCCTGGCTGGGCGGCGTGCTGGAGCCCGGCGAGCCGGGCGTCGGGGACGGGCTGGGCGCGCCGGGCGAACCCGGGCCGCTGGGCGAACCCGGGCTGCCGGGTGTGCCGACGGAGCCGCCGCTGCAGGTGGCCGACGAGATGTCGATCGTCTGGGCGCGCCCGGGGCCGAGCGGGAGGCTGACCTCGATCGCGGTCACGGTCAAGCCGCCGTCGGGGTTGCGGACCTGCTTGTTGAGAACGACCGACACCGTGCCGAGCCCCTGCACGGGCACCGACACGCTGCTGTTGGGCGCCGCGTCCGCCGCGAGACGGTGCCCCGCGAGCGACGCCTTGACCAGGTGGGACGAGCCCCTGCCGCGGTCGCACCGGGCGGTGATCAGGTGCGCGGACAGCGCGGCCTTGGCCACCTTCAGGTCGACGACGCTCGCCCGCGCGTGACCTTTCTTCGTGGTGACGTGCAGAACCTTCAGCCGCACCAGCCGGTTGGCGGGCAGCTCGACGAGGCTCTTGTCGTGCGGCCGAGCCGCGGACGAGACCGCCGGGGTCGGCGGGATGTTCACCAGGCCGCTCGCCGAGAGGCCGAAGGCCGAGTCACCGCCGCCGGTGGCCGCCGACGCGGGGACGGCGAAGGCCAGCGGCGTGGCGAGCGCGCCGGCGATCGCGGCGTATCTGGTCGCTTGTGTGAGGCGCACAGTTGTCTCCTTGGGGGATGGTCGAGGTCCACACGGATCCGGACCGGTCCGTGGTCGCGCCGGGGCCCGCTTGCGGGCGCGGCGGATCGCGAGCCGACCCGCGATGTGGATCGGTGCGCGAGCAGAACCCCTGACCCTTGGTGTGGGGGCATCAGGGGTGCCGCCCGCTCATGTGGTTCGGCCGGTCGGGCGGCGGAGTGGGCCGGCCGCCCCGGCTTGATCTCCACGCTCCCCAATACGCACGGACCCGCATGCGGGTTGCACGCCCCGCCGAGATTTCCCCATCACCGCCGGCGACGCGAACGTACGCCCTCCTCAGCGGACCGCCGCCCGCAGGCGCTCCCGGCGCGGCTCGCGTACGGCCGCGCGCTCGGCGGAGGCTCGGGCGTCCGGAATCAGCTCGCCGAGTGCTCGCACCCCGCCGAGTGCTCGGCAGAGGCCTCCTGCGTCCCGTCACGGCCGGGACGTGCGCGTCCGTGCTGGTGACATCCCTCGCCACGCCTGCTCGCCGTGCCCTCGTGCGCGACGGCGCGCCGGAACGGGTTCGATCTCACGCGCGGCGCTTGACCCAGATCATCAGCCGACCGCTCTCCGCAGGCGCGGCAGGCTCGCGCTCCTCCACCCGGTCCAGGTGGTAGCCGAGCCGCTTGGGGATCGCCACGCTGGCGGTGTTGGCCTCGTCGCAGCGGATCTCGATCCGGTCGACGTCCGGCAGCGCCAGCCCCGCGTCGGTCAGGGCCCCGGCGGCGCGGGTCGCCAATCCCCTGCCCGTGTGGTCGGCGTGCACCCAGTAGCCGATGTCGTACCCGTCCGGGCCCACACGGGCGTGCAGACCCGCGGCGCCGAGCACCCGCTCATCGGCCGAGTCGAAGATGCCGTACATATACGACTCGCCGGTGTTCCACTGCTCTTCGGCCATGGCGACCAAGGCCTGCTGGTCGGCGAGCGTCGGCCGTTCGCCGGCCCAGGGCAGCCACGGGTGCAGGAGTTCGAACGACGCCAGGACGGCCGCGTGCAGCGCCGATGCGTCCTCCGGCGTCCAGCGGCGCAGCACCAGGCCGTCGTCGAGCGTGATCCGTACGGGTGGTGTCATGTCCCGATCATGAAAGTGGCACCACCCGCCCGCAACCGAATTATGCGGCCCCCGGCCCTCCGCTACAGGACGACCGGGCTGCGGCGTTCGATGAGGATGACGTCCCGCCACCGTCCGTGATGGCGGCCGATGCGCTCCCGCCTGCCGATCACCCGGAAGCCGACCTTGGCGTGGAGGGCGAGGCTGCTGGTGTTCTCCGGGAACACGCCGGACTGCACGGTCCAGATGCCGGCGGTTGCGCACGCGCGTAGCCTGGTCGGTAGCTGATGGAACGACCCTGAGGGTAGGCGATGGACCTTCGCCCCGACATGTCCATCGGCGAGCGTCTGAAGGTCGCTCGCCGGCACGCTGGCCGGACACAGGAACAGCTCGCCGAGAACTCCGGCGTGAACGTCGACACGATCCGCAAGCTGGAGCAGGGGCAGCGTCAGTCGGCGCGCGTGTCCACCATGAACGCTCTCGCCGGTGCCCTTGGGATCGAGACATCCGCGCTGCTGTTCGGTGTGGCCGAGGAAGACGCGGCCCGGCCCGATCCGAACCTGATGCGCATCCGTGAGGCCCTGGCGCCCATGCACGACTTCGCACCAGGCGTCGACCATGCCGAGGAAGATGAGGCGCCCGACGTGCCGACGTTGCGCCGCAGCATTGAGGACGCCTGGGGCAACTACCACGCCGGCGACTTTGTCACGCTCGGCGAGATCCTTCCGGACCTCATCACCGAGGCGCGCTTAGCGGCCCGGGAGCACACCAACGGCACTGCCGCGGCGGCGCACGGCGTGCTCGCCAAGGCCCTCCAGCTCGGCGCGCACGCGATGGTGCAGAGCCGACACGAAGACCTCGCGCTACTCGGCCTGGACCGCGCGCAGGCCGCGGCCGAGCGCTCCGGCGACCCGCTCATGCCGGCCATGCTCGCGAACAGCGTGTCGTGGATCTTCCTACGCACCGGTCGCCTTGCCGACGCCGAGCGTGTAGCGGTCACGACCGCAGACGGTATCGAGCCGAGCTTCCGCAGCTCGCCGCCGGGCCACGTCGCCGTGTACGGCGGACTGCTGCTGTCCGGCCTGACCGCGGCGGCCCGGCACGAACGCTACGACGATGCCCGGGAACTGCTCGCCGTCGCTCGGGCGGCGGCCGAGCGGATCGGCGACGACTCCACCGACCGATGGACCACCGTGTTCGGGCCGACATCGGTTGCGATGCAGACCGTGTCCGTCGAGGCGGCGGCCGGTAACTGGGGCAACGTCCTCACGCTGGCCGAGCGCGTGCCGCTGTCGGGCAAGACGCCCGTGTCGTGGAAGGTGCGGTTCCTGCTCGACGTCGCGCACGCCCGCACCGAGACGTACCGTGACGCCGACGCCGTCGAGACGCTCCGCACGATCCGCGCACTCGCGCCCGGATGGATGCGCCGGCATGGCCTGGCCGTCGCGATCGTCCGCCAGTTGCTCGACCGGCCCAAGCCGCCGCGAGGCATCTTCGCCTTCGCCGACTTCCTCGGCGTCGCACACTAGGACGAAACCCAGCGATCGCGCCCATACGCCACGCCGCGGGTAGTGGGTTCCGTCCCTGTCGGCGCCATCCGTGCCTCCCTAGTGTCCCCATAGCTGATGGACACGAAGCGGACACCCGGGAGGTGTCAGGTGGAGGGACAGGACGCATCGCCGCCCGTCATCCTCATCGAGGGTGCAGCGGCCCAGCTCGCCTCGCTGCTCGAACCACACGGCCTGACCACGACGGTGCAGCGGGACGGCACGATCGTCGTACGCAACCCGGCCAGCGAGGCGACCGACCCGCGCGGCATGGCGCTGCATCCGGGGCTGAGCCAGCGCATCACGTTACGCGAGGACGAGGGCGGGCTGTGGTGGTGCTGGCTGTGGCCCGGCCCGACCCGTGACGCGCCCATCGACGTCGAGCCGATGGTGCCGATCGAGGACGCTACCGAGGCGGTGCGGCGGATCGCCGCCGTGCTGCGCGTCGAGGAGCCGAACGGGGCCGAACCGTGATGCGGCACGGCGCCGGCGCGCCCCCGCCCGGTCCGCGGCGGCGTGTTCCGGACCCGCACCCGCAGGAAGTCGCCTACCTCCAGATGCAGGCCCGCGGCTGGCTGGTGATGTGGTCGCCGTGGCGGCAAGCCTGGACCGCCGTAGCACAATTCGGGCCGGTTCCGGTGATCCTCGACCACCCGAACCCGCACGAGCTGCTCAAGCAGTGCCGCGCCGTCGAACTGTCCGCCGCGCAACGGCGGCCGGCTCGCGCATGAAGACGTGGGCGCGTCGCAGCTCCATGGCCACGGAGCCGTCAGCCGACCGGCGCGGCGCGCCCACCTGAACCCCGCACAGGGCAGACGTCCCGGACCGGGAGAGCCGGGGCAGCGTGGCCGCCGGGCTGCGGAATGAGGGGCCGCACCCGGCGGCCACACAGACCAGGCGCGGTGAGAAGGGATTCGATCACAACCGCGAGTTACGATCCGACCAGCCGAGGGAGAAACCATGGGACGACACGGCCAGCAAGTGAACTGCTCCGCCTGCAACGGAAGCGGCACACAGACCATCGGTGAGAACGGCAGGACACGCAAGGTCCCCTGCGTCGTCTGCAACGGAACCGGGAAAGTATGACCGACCGACTGGACTGCCCGAACTGCGACGGCACCGGAGAACAACGCCTCGGGCCGCTCCGGCTGCTGTGCACGTTCTGCCGCGGCCTCGGCTACGTCGGCGACGACAACGAACCGGCCGAACGCAACGACGACGCCGACGAGGAAGCCCACCCAATGACCGAACCGCCCGTGTGGCAGCACCCGGCGACCGAAGGGCTTCCCGGCTGCCGCGTGTGTTTCGGCTCCGGCCGCGTCGTGAACCTCGGCGGCGATGTGCGAGGCGGCACACCATCACAGATGGTCGAAGCGCCCTGCCCCGCCTGCTCCGGATAACGACGCCAGACACGACGAGACCGCCCGCCCTGGACCAGGAGAGTGGGCGGTCTCTTGTCGTGCTGTCCACACCGCGGGAACGCCGTTGATCGAGCAGGGCGTACACGTCCGCACGGTCCAGGAGATCCTCGGCCACTCTGACATCCGCCTGTCCAGCGCTACACGCACGTAGCGCCACCGATGGCCGAGGACGGGATGAAGCGCATGGGTGCCGCGCTGTGGGGTAAGGCGCAGTGATCATCCGGGGAACTACAACCAGAACTGCCACCGGAACGACTCAGGGCACCCACCTGGTCAAGGTGAACGCCCTGGTCACGCTCAGAGCCGCCTGTCGGAATCGAACCGACGACCTATTCATTACGAGTGAATCGCTCTACCGACTGAGCTAAGGCGGCCTGCCACACGCGGGGTGCGGCGGGA
>JBEHYF010000005.1:0-86207 GCA_048498315.1 Actinomycetota bacterium | reverse complement strand
CCCGCTGTTTGGTTTCTCTCGGCGCGCCGGGCCCCTGCCCCGGCCGCGCCGCCCCGGCCGCGCCGGACAGCCGGGTCAGCACCCGCGAGTACAGGTGCATGCCGCTGCGCGTGCCGGCCACCGGGTCGACGTCGCCGAGCCGCCCGGCCACCGTCACATGGGGCAGCAGCCGGTCGTAGACCTCGAGGGCACCCGCCGGGCGCCGGGCCGGGTCCTTCTCCAGCAGCGCGCGTACGAGGGCGCCCAGGTCGGCGGGCAGGTCGGGCCGGGTGAGCGGGGCGGGGGCCTCCCCGAGGTGCTTGTGCATCAGCGCGGCGGGCGAGGTGGCGTCGAAGACCGGCTCGCCCGCGAGCATCTCGTACAGCACGCAGCCGAGCGCGTACAGGTCGGTGCTCGGCGTGGCGGGCCCGCTCCGCAGCTGTTCGGGCGCCATGTACGCCGGGGTGCCGATGGCGTCTCCGGTGCGGGTCAGGCGCGGCACGCCGGCCTGGTCGAGCACGGCGGCCACGCCGAAGTCGAGGACCTTGACCGTGCCGTCGGCGGTGAGCATGACGTTCTGCGGCTTGACGTCGCGGTGGACGAGGCGGCGCGCGTGCGCGGCGGCCAGCACCGCCGCGACCTGCGCGGCGATCCCGGCCGCCCAGGTGACCGGGAAGGGGCCCTGCTCGGCCATGAGGTCGCCGAGGGTGACGCCGACGACGAGTTCCATCACGAGGAACAGCCCGCCGTCGTAGGCGCCGGCGTCGTACACGGCGGGCACGCCGGGGTGCTGGAGCCCGGCCGTGACGGCGGCCTCGCGCGCGAACCGGCGCGCCAGCTCCTGCGGCTGCGTGCGCCCGGCCAGCACCTCGTCGGTGAGCAGCTTCACCGCGACGCGGCGGCCCAGCCGCTGGTCCTCGCCCTCCCAGACCTGGCCCATGCCACCGCGGCCGAGCGGGCTCGTCAGCTCGTAGCGGCCCGCCAGCACCGTGTGCCGCACCACGTCCCCGTCTCCCCGCAGCAGTGAAATCGACTGCCCGCACCCTACGACCGGATCAGCGGTCGGCGGGAGGGGATTCCGGCGATCCGGGCGCAAGCGTGCCCCCGGCCACGCCGTCGGCGAGGAGCTGGGCCAGCTCCGCGCCCATGACCGCCGTGGAGCGCAGCGCCGACTCGAACGCCGCCATGCGCCGGAACGCCTCGCCGTACCGGCGCTGCCGCTCCAGCGGCAGCCGCGGCAGCCGCGCCCGCCGGACGTCGACCCGGCCGGTCGTTCCGGCCGGCACGGCGGCGGCCAGCCGTACGTTGGCGGAGCTGCGCAGCACGCCCGCGACGAAGTGCGGGTCGAGGTGCTCCGGGTCGACGCGCAGCAGGGTGACGTACGGGCCGAGCAGCGCGCCACCGGACGCGACGACCCGTACGGCGAGACGCCCGCCGGCCGCCGCGACGACGACGTCGCCGGCGCGGACGCGGACGGCGCGGCCCTCGTCCGGGCGGCCGCGGCCCGACGGCGGCCGGTCCGCGATGACGTCGTCGGCGGTCAGCACCGGGTCGGGGCCGCCGTCGTCGGCGTCGCGGCGCGCCGTCGCCTGGTGGATCTCCAGGTGCCCGATGCGGGCGAGTTCGGCGGCCGGGACGGTCTGCGGCTCGGCCGGCTCGGCGGACGGGCGGGCGAACGGCACCAGGTCGCCGAGCCGTCCGATCGAGGCGGCGAGGCGGTCCTGGGTGTCGGCGAACCGTTCGGCGCTGCGTTCGGCCCCGGCGGCGGACAGGTGCCGCGCCGGGGTGAGATCGACCTCCTCGTCGAGCAGGTCGATGACGGGCACGGACCGGCTGACGCCCGGCTCATCGTGGGCGGGGTCGTCAGCGTGCGCACGCCAGGTGGCGACGATCGTGTCCGGATCGGCGCCGTCGACCAGGAGCACGGTCTGGGGCACGCCGCCACCGGGTCGGGATAGCAGCCACAGGTGGTGCCCGCTCGGCAGCGCGAACACCGCGCGCAGCGCGCCGCGGCGCAGCAACTGCGCGCGGATCCGGCGTCCGGACCGGCGCGCGGCCGCGACCGCGGGCATCAGCACCAGCGCACGGCCGCCGGGGGCGAGGTGGGCGAGGGCGTGCTGCACCCACGCGAGCTCGGGTTCCAGGCGCGGCGGGAGACCGTACTCCCACCGCGGGTCGCTGCCCAGCTCCTCATGGCCCCACGCCCGCTCGTGGAACGGCGGGTCGCACAGCACCGCGTCGGCCGCCACGCCGGGGAACGCGTCACGGCGGAGGGAGTCACCGGCCCGCACGGCCGCCCGGCCGCCGCACAGCGCCAGGCGGGCGGCGGCGAGCCGTGCGGAGTCGCGGTCGGCGTCCTGGCCGAACAACCGGGGCAGCGCGGCGCCGGGGATCTCGGTTCCACCGGGTTCCGTCCCGGGCGCGGCGGCTTCGCCGGGCGCCGCGGACGCGTCCGTCCGGGGAGCCCGGGCATCGCGCCCCGCGTCGCCGGCGTCGCGCCCGACGCCTCCGATGCCGGTCCCGGCGGCCCTGTGCCGCCGGGCATGGCGCTCGACGACGGCGGCGAGGAGGTCGCCGGTACCGCACGCCGGGTCGAGGACGGTCCCCGCGTCCCCCGCCAGCTCCGCCATCAGGCGCGGGACCTCGGGCGGTGTGGTGGACGCCCGGCGGGCGTGGGTCTCCCGGTAGCGGCCGAACAGGAACGCGAACGCGCCGGCCGCCCCGCGTTCGGCGGCCAGCTCCGCGACCACGTCGGCGACGGCGCCGCGCGGGGCCCCGTCCGCCGACCGGGCTTCATCGCCGACGGCGGGCGCTCCGGCCGTCCGCGCCTCGGTGCCGCCGGCGAGCGATCTGGACCGGGCTACGTCGTCACAGGCGGCCGCGGGACCGATCCCGGCGGGAGCGTCGGTCCCGGCGATCCCGTACGGGCCGTCGGGGCGCGCGGGCGCGGCACGGCCGCTCTCGCCTGTCGCGGAGGCGTGGCGGGCGAGCAGCTCACCGGCGTCCGCGACCACCTCGGCCAGCCGCAGATCGTCGCCGGCCTCCGCGCGCAGCACCTGCCACGCCCGCTCCCCGAGGGGAATCTCGCGCAGCTTGCCCTGGCCGCGCAGCCATTCCTCGATCTCGGACAGGGCGAACACGGGGCTGGTCGGCGTGCCGCCCACCGGCTGGGGGAAGTCGGGGTGGCGGCGCCGCCAGTTGCTCACGGCCGCCCGGCCGACCCCGGCGAGCCGGGCGATGTCCGCCGGGCTCACTGTCGCGTCGTCCTCCACGCGTGCGTCCCTCCCGGTCCGCGGCGAGGCGTTGTCGGCGCCGGCCGCGACGACAGCCACGGTACAGCGGCAGCGACGAAGAGTCGAACACCCAAGCTAGTTGTTAATTGGATTCACGCATGCTTTGCTTGTTGAGACATACGATCAACGGAATCCGAGTGGACCTCATCCACTGCACGCTTGGAGGCCCGAGATGAACACCACGACCCGCCATCACGTCGGCACGGGCGCCGCCCTGGGCGTCGCCGTACTCGCGCTCGCCGCCGGTTGCACGGCCGGGACGGCCGGCCACACCGCCGGCGGCGGCTCCCGTTCCGCCCCCGGACGGACCACCCTCACCGGCACCCGTCTGAACGCCATGCTGCTGCCGGCCTCGGCCATGCCGGCGGGCTTGCACATGGAGACCGACACCGCCCGCAACACCGGCGAAGGCGTCATGCCGCCGTCCAGCGCCCCGATCGAACCGGGCAAGCTGTGCGGAACGCTCCTGCAGACCTCCTGGATCCGAGCCGCCGGGATCGGCAGCGCGACGTTCGCCCAGAACGACTACGTCGACGCCGGGCACATCAACGAGTTCGCCCAGGAGATCGACGTGTTCCACCAGGGCGAGGCGCCACGGGTCATGGCCGGCCTGCGCAAGGCCTTCAACCGGTGCCGGTCGTTCACCAACCGGTCCGGCGGCATGGTCGCCAAGGTCCGGCTCGTGCCCGCGACCCTGCAGGGAAGCGGCGACGAGGCCGTCAAGGCCACCGTCACCTCGCCGGCCTGGGCCGGCGGCATGACCCTCGTCGCCATCAGGCAGGGCGACGCCGTCGTCACCGCCTCCTACAGCTCCAGCCACCACGACAAGGGGGCCGCAGCCGTGACGATGGCCCGGACCATCGCCGACAAGGTCGGCGCGGCGACCTGACCGGCACCCGACCCGCGTCCCGGGGACGGGCATCCCCGCACCGTGACGTTCCCGACGTTCGACCCTCGTTCCCGAGGAGGTCGCCGGCGACGATTCGGGGGACACCGATCAACCTGGCGGAGGCACCGATTTCGCCTTGGCCGCGGCGATCCGCTCCGCCGTCGCCCGTATCGCCGACTGGACCGGCAGAGGCGCGGACTCCGTCGACCACCCGACGCCGGACACCCTCGGCCCGCTGTTTCATCGCGTCGCACCTGGCCGGCTTCGGCTCCCGGTACGACCGGCGCCGCCGGTGGCGCACGAGACGTCGCCGAGCCGGCGGGAGCGACGCCCGGCCTTCGCGCGGGCCGGCCGTACGGACCGCCCGTACGGCCGGCCATGCGGGGCCGGGCGCCCGCCCCGGGCGTCTTCCCGCCGCCGGCAACCATGCCCGGCATCGCGGCAGTGGCGTGTTCATGGGCATCGCCGCCTAAACTGCATAGGGTGATCTTCAAGGCGGTGGGTGAAGGGCGCCCGTATCCGGAGCACCGGCTCAGCTCCGGCGACTGGGCGAAGGTGCCCCCTCGTCAGGTCCGACTCGACCAGCTGATCACCACGAAGGCGGGGCTGGACCTCAACTCCCTGCTCGCCGAGGACTCCACGTTCTACGGCGACCTGTTCCCCCACGTCGTTCAGTGGCGTGGCCAGCTGTACCTCGAAGACGGCCTGCACCGGGCCCTGCGGGCGGCGCTCCAGCAGCGGGTGGTGCTGCACGCCCGCGTGCTCGACCTGGACAACGTACACGGCTGACCCGGACAGCACGGGCGGCCAGGAGGCGCGGGCCGCCCGGCGGCGCCGCGCCCGGCGTACGAGCGAAACGCCACGGCCGAGACACCACGGCCGAGACGGCCGCGCCCGAGAAGCCGCACCCGCGGCGGTGCCGCCGAGGCGCGACGGCCGAGGGGGCGGCCGGGACGCGGAGCCGCGCTGCCGCGCGGCCCGCTCAGCACGAGTTGCCGGGCAGCGGGTGGCATGGGGACCCGAGCCACAGCCGCGGCGTGGCCCACTCGAACATCTTCGGGAACGCCTGGCGCCATGCGACGTAGTTGTGCCGGCCACCTTTGATCACCACGAACGGCACCCGCGGCTCGTACTGCTTGATCAGGTCGACGAACGCCTGCGCCTGCACCATGTCCACCTGCACCGCGTCGCCGGACATCACCCAGAACATCGGGAGGTCCCGGTACCGCAACGGCTTGGCCAGCACCTTCAACGGCGAGTTCGCCGCGCGCAGCGCCTTGTTGCCGTGGAACGGGTCGACGGCCTGTGGCACCCGGTTGCGGCGCAGCGGCTCGAAGTACCCGCTCAACGACGCTGCGACGCCGTACCGGTCGGGATGGCGAAGCGCCAGGTTCGCGGCGCAGTACCCGCCCTCGGAGAATCCGGCGATCCCCCAGCCGGGCCCGGGCGGCCGCACCCGCAGCCGCGCCGCGACGGCATCCGGCACGTCGTCGGCGATGTACGTCTCGTCCTGCTCGCCGCCGACCATGTTCAGGCACTGCGTCGACCGGTCCAGGCCGCCGTTGGCGTCGGGGATGACCAGGACGACCGGTTTGGCCTTGTGCGCGGCGATCAGTCGGCGCAACATGCCGGAGATCTTCAACCGGCCCTCGTAGTCGCTCGGCGTGCCGGGAGCGCCGTGGATCAACTCCAGCACGGGGAACCGCTGCGACTGGTACGGGTGCTGGAAGTACTGCGGCGGCAGGTAGATCATGCCCTCGCGGGTGATGTGGCTGCGGTCGCCGGTGATCGTCGTCTCCAGGGCGAAGCCGTTCTTGCGCGCCTGCCGTTTCTTCACCGCCTCGCTCAGCACCTGGTCGAGGCGGCTGCCCAGGTCGGGCACGGTGGCGACGCTCGCGGGCGCCTGGTTGGTCAGGTCGTGCCACGCGTCGTCCCACGTCTCGTAGTAGCCGTAGTACTTGTTCACCACCGCGACGCCGAACAACATTGCGGGGGCGAACGCGACCACACCGGCGACCACCTTCAGCACCACCAGGTCGGCGCGGACCATCCAGAACAGCGCACCGACGAAGGCCAGCACGAGCAGGGCGAAGGTGAGGAAGCCTTGTGGACCGAACACGACCCTCCCTGTCGCGGCCGCGTTGCCCGCCCGATGGCCGCGACCAGTAATGATGACGTCCGAGAGGGCGCGTGAGATCCTGTTCGGCCGATTCGGAAACACCAAGTTTCCTTTACCTTGCGTGACCGGACCGGCCGGCCCCGCGACGGTGCCCGCCCATGGACGCGGAGTACGCGCCCGACCGACGGCATGTGCGGCGCGGCCTCCGGTCGCGTCTTGAGACCGGGTGAGGACGGGCGTAGGTCGGGCATCACCCCCGACGAGGTCGACGGCGGGCGCACCCGCGCTGAGCCGCCCACGCGAGCTGGTGGACCGCCTCGTGGCGTACGTCGCCCAACAGAGGCTGATCGGCGACCGCTCGCACCGCGGCGCCCGCGCGTCGCCGTGCGGGCGGGACCCGGCTCGAAGGCGACGCCCGTCCGGTGCCGCCCGGCCGGCGCGGCGTAGCCGCGCAGCGGGGGTGCGGAGGTCGTCCCCCGCACGGCGCCCAGGAAGGGCGAAACTGCCCCGAAGGGGCAGTGAGCATGGCGGTGGAGGTGGGATTTGAACCCACGGATGGGTTGCCCCATCACACGCTTTCGAGGCGTGCGCCCTCGGCCACTAGGCGACTCCACCAAGAGGGCAGCCTACCGGAACTCCGACACCGTTCCGTCCCGCCTGGCGGCGAAAAAGTCGGTGAGGAGGGTTCCGCACTCGTTGGCGAGGACTCCGGCGATGACCTCGGGACGGTGGTTGAGCCGGCGGTCGCGTACGACGTCCCAGAGAGACCCGACGGCACCGGCCTTGGGGTCGTGGGCGCCGTAGACGATGCGGTCGAGGCGGGCGAGGACGGCGGCGCCGGCGCACATGGTGCAGGGCTCGAGGGTGACGGCGAGGGTGCAGCCGCCGAGCCGCCAGCGGCCGAGGCGGGCGGCGGCCTGCCGAATGGCGATGAGCTCGGCGTGGGCGGTGGGGTCGCCGGTGCGTTCGCGCTCGTTGTGTGCGGCGCCGATGATCTGCCCGGCCTGGTCGACGACGACGGCGCCGACAGGCACGTCCGGGCCGGCGCGGCGAGCCTGTTCCAGCGCGAGCCTGATGAGGTCGTCCATGGTCGTTCGGCCCTTCGGGTTCGGGTGCCGGGTCACCGGAGCCGGTCGTACTCCTGGGCGAAGCCGGCGCGTTCGGCGATGACGGCCAGGGCGTCACCGGGGAGAGTGCGCTCGCCGAGGGCGGCCAGCGCCTCCGGGTCGGTGCCGAAGTCGGCCAGGAGGTCGGTGTCGCCGACCGGGTCGTCGGTCGGCGGCTCGCCGGTGTCGGCGATCTGCTCGGTGAGCATCTCGGCGAGGGCGCTGCCGAGGGGCGCCCGGCCGTCGGAGAGGAAGACGCGGGGGTCTTCTTCGTCGTCGACGCGGACGACGGCGAACCACTCGTCTTCCTGTTCGATCAGGAGCAGGACGGTCTGGGCCGTCGTCTCGACAGCGGCCTCGCGCATGATGTCGGCGATGTCGTCCAGGCCGGCGACCTCGGCGAGGTCGGTGTCGGTCCCGATCCATCCGGCGTCGGTGCGTGCGAACGCCGCGCTGAAGTACGGCACGGTTCCATTCTCCTTGACGGTCGGGTCACTCGATCGCGCGCTGGAACGCGGGACCGAACCCGAGCCGGCCGGCGATGCTCGCGAGCATCTCGTCGGGGTACAGGTCCAGGTCGCCGGAGAGCGCGCCGAGTTCCATTTCGTCGAGTCCCAGGTCGGCAAAGATCGACATGTCGCCCGTGGGCAGCACCTGGTCGAGCTCCTCGTCTTCGGGAATGTCCAGTTCGAGGTACTCCACGACCTGGCGGGCCAGGGCCCAGTCCACCGACGCGGTGACGTCGGAAAGGAAGACCATCACGTCGTCGGCGAGCACTCGCAGCGCGACGAAGAAGTCGTCTCCGACCGCGACCAGCCCGATGGTGCCCGCGATGCTCGGCTGCTGACGCAGCGCGTGGATCAGCCCTTTCAGGTCTTCGGTGAGTGCGATGGGAAGCTGCTCGACCTCCCACGCGTCGTCTTCGCGATAGACCACGACGGCGAAATCCGCCGTGCCCAGTTCAGTCATCTTCACCCCAGCCGCACGCATCCTGCTCGGGCATCTTGGCAGATGCGGGCACGAAGATTCGCGGCACCGGGAAAACGCGACCGTTCAGTTGGCGCGGAAGGTGCGCATGCGGAGGGCTTCGCGGACGCGGGCCCGCCGCGAACGGCGCGGGCTGATCCGCTTCCGCAACTCCCTGGCCTCGGCCAGCTCGCGCAGGAAGACAGCCCGGCGGCGGAGCCGGTCGCGGACCTCCTCGGGACTCATCCCCTCGCTCATGCTGGCTACGTTCCCAATGCTCAGACATCCATTCGGATACCGTGACGCGATATGAAAACGCTCGTCGTAGACCATCCGCTCGTCGCGCACAAACTGACCACACTCCGCGACGCCGACACCGATTCCCCCACGTTCCGGCGGCTCGCCGACGAACTGGTCACTCTGCTAGCGTACGAGGCGACCCGTGACGTGAGAGTGACCCCTGTGACGGTCACCACACCGGTCGGGCCGGCCGAGGGCGTCCGGCTGAGCCGGCCGCAGCCGCTCGTGGTGCCGATCATGCGGGCAGGCCTGGGCATGCTCGACGGCATGACGCGGCTCCTGCCCACCGCGCAGGTCGGCTTCCTCGGCATGGTGCGGGACGAGGGCACGCTGATAGCGACGACGTACGCCACGCGGCTGCCGGACGACCTGTCGGGCCGGCAGTGTTACGTGCTCGACCCGATGCTGGCGACCGGTGGCACGCTGGCGGCGGCGATCCAATTGCTGATGGGCCGGGGCGCGGACGACGTGACCGCAATCTGCCTGCTGGCCGCGCCGGAGGGGCTGGCGCACCTGGAACAGACGCTGGCGGACTCGCCGGTGCCGGTGCGGGTGGTGACCGCCGCGGTCGACTCGCACCTGAACGAGAACGGGTTCATCGTGCCGGGGCTGGGCGACGCCGGCGACCGGCTGTACGGCGTGGTATGACCAGGCGGCGGGACCACCCGTGCTCCGCGGGTCCCGCGCGCGGGGGACGTGCACCGGGCGACGGGGACCCCGGTTCGAGATCTGGACACAGAGGGTAATATCCTGCGACGGTGTGTAATCGATCTGCCTCCGCCGCACCGGGGGCGTGCGACGGGGCACGGGGGAACGTCATGGCTTCGACATACGGGGCGGTGGCCGAGAATCTGGCCGTCGAGTTCGCCAGGGTCCATCCCGCCGAGGTGGTCATCCGGTGTGTCGAGGCGGCGCGCAACGGCGCCGAGGAGGTAGCCGGGACTGCGTCGCCGGACCTGGTGGAGCGCATCGCCCGCAAGCATCTGCAGGTGCTGGCGCTCGTCGCCGCCGAGCGGGGCACGGCGCGCTGACGCCGCGCGCCTGTCCCGCCACCCTCTCCCGCAGGATCCCGCCCGCCGGGAGACGATCCGCCGCGCTTGGACGCGGACCGCGTGCCGCCCCGGCCTCCGAAGCAGGCGCCCCGGCCGCTGGAGCGGCACGCGACCCCGAGGCCGCACGCAGGCGACGCGGACCGTGTGCGGGGAACGACCTGCGGGGAACGACCGGGCCCGGCCGCGCCACACAGGCCCTCGCCGCGTTACGACCGCGCCGCGTTAGGACCGCGTCGCGCCAGGCCGGGGTGCGCCGCGGCCGGGATGCGCCGGGTCGGCCGCGCGGGCTTCCAGGCGCGCCGGGCTTCCGGGCGCGGCGGTACGGGGGCACGGGAGCGGACGGGCGGCGCCACGGCGTCCCATCGGGACCGGAGAATCACCCCGACCGGCGCTCCGCATCTTTGGCGCAGCCCCGCTCGCGTGGTGTACTAATTGAGTTGTGGGTCGGCCTTCAGGAGGCACGGTTTCCTTGAAGAAGTACCTCACTTGGGCGGGTGGGGCCTTCGCGGCCTACTACTTGCTGAACTCCCCCGGCGGTGCTGCGCGCATCGTCAACAACGCCGCCGATAGCCTCGCGTCGGCCGGTGATTCCCTCACCCACTTCGTGAACGCGCTATGAGGCTGGTCACGCCGGGCGACTCCGCGCCGGCCTCGATCCACCGGTACCTACTGCCCCACGAGCACCAGGTGATCACCGTCCGTCGCCACCCGGCCGTGCTGATGACGCCGATCGCGTTCGTGCTCGGCGGCCTCATCGTCGCGGGGGTGCTCAGCAACGTGCTGGCCAACCGCAGCGGTTCCATCGTCAGCTACATCTGGTGGGCCTGGCTGGTGCTGCTGGCCTGGTTCGTCTGGAAGGTGGCGGAGTGGTCGGTCGACTACTTCGTGATCACCAACCAGCGCATGCTCCTGACCACGGGACTGATCACGCGCAAGGTGGCCATGATGCCGCTGGCGAAGGTCACCGACATGAGCTTCCAGCGGTCGCTCAGCGGCCGGATGCTCGGCTACGGAGAGTTCGTGCTGGAGTCGGCCGGGCAGGACCAAGCGTTCCGCACGGTCAGCTACCTCCCCTACCCCGAGCAGCTGTACCTGGAGGTCTGCAGCATGATCTTTCCGAGCAAGGACGACGCTGACGACTGACTCCACCGTAACTTGACCAAAACTTCTACACGTTGTCCGTGTTGTTTGGGTTACTCTCCATGTGTGAGGTAGTGCACCCCACAATCAAGACGTAACCCAATGCGCGTGAGCCCTTCGGTAAGTGAGTCGAGATGCCGGGTCAAGGAAGCGTCGGTGAGCGAGTCCGTAACCTACGTCTGAGTAAGCACCTCTCTCAGGCGCAGCTGGCCGGGACCGAGTTGTCCGACAGTTACATCTCATTGATCGAGTCGGGTAAGCGGACTCCGACGCCGGCCGTGGTGCGCCTGCTGGCGAGCCGGCTCGGCTGTCTGCCCGAGTACCTTTCCGAAGGTGTGGAGCCGGAGGAGCGCCTCCACCTGCAGGTGCGCGTCCGCCACGCCGAGCTGGCCCTGCTCGGAGGGGAGGCCGAGCAGGCACTGGCCGCGTTCACCGATGTCCTGGCCGCCGTCGACAACGACGCCGAACTGGAGAAACGCGCCCGCTGGGGCAAGGCCCGCGCGCTGGAGGCGATGGGGCGGGGCGAAGACGCGATCAAGGCGCTGGAGGAGCTGCGTGAGGAGGCCGGCCACGACCGCGGCCGGGCGGGATGGCTGCCGGTGATCATTGTCCTCGCGCGCTGCTACCGGGCCGCGGGTGACCTAGGGCGCACGATCGCCCTTGGCGAGTCCGCGCTGAACCGCCTCGCCGAGCTGGACCTGCTCGGCGGCGAGGAGGCCGCCGAGGTCGGCCGCACCCTGATCGCCACCTACCTCGACCGCGGCGACACCGAGCAGGCGCGCGCGCTGGCCGAGCGCCTGCTCGACGCCTCCGAGCCGGACCCGACGGTGATGATCAGGGCGTACCGGCGGGCCAGCCGCAAGGCGCTGGAAGACGGCGCCGGCGGTGAGTCCTTGTTCCTGGCCGAACGGGCGCTCGCCCTGCACGCCGGCGCCGGGCTGACCACGGCACAGGCGCGGCTGCGAGTGACGTCGGCGCGCACGCTCCTGCCGCACGGCGGGTCGCCGGAGACCGCCGAGCGCGCGCTCGCCTTGCTGACCGAGGCGGAGCCAGCGCTCAAGGGCATCGACGCCGCCGAATGCGTGATCGAGATGGCGCGCTCCAAGATGCTCCTCGGCGACTCCGCAGCCGCGGTCGACATGACGCAGCGGGTCCTCGACGAACTGGCGGGGCGGCCGGGCGGCTCCGTCACCGCCATCCGCGCCCGTCTCATGCTGGCGCAGGCACTGGTCGCCGTCGGCGACCGGTCCCAGGCCCGTGCGGCGCTGCACGCCACGTCCAAGGACCTGTCCTCGCTGCCCGCCTCGCGGGCGACCGCGCGGGTCTGGCGGGAGCTGGGCGACCTGTTCGGCACCGCCGGTGACTCGGCCGCGATGATGGACGCCTACCGCCGGGCGCTCGAATCGGCGGGCCTGCGTTCCAGCCCGCAGCACTCCGGCGCAGTCGTCGACCTCAGCACCCGCTGACCGTCGAGCCGGAGACGCCCTTCTCGACGCGGCGTCCGGAGCACCATGCCTCCGGCCGTGTCCGGCGTACGGCGGCGGACGGCCGTACGGCGCGCGGGTCAGCCGACCGTGACCAGGCCGACCCCGGCCACGGCGACGGCCAGGCCGACGCGCTGCAGCGGCCGCAGCCGTTCTCCGTGCACGAGCCGGGCCAGCAGCACGGTGCTGGCCGGGTACAGCGAGCTGAGCACGCCCGCGACGCTGAGCATGCCGGCCCGCGCGGCGAACACGAACAATGCGTTGCCGAGCACGTCGAGCAGGCCCGCCAGCAACGCGATCGCGGCGGCGGCACGGTCGCGCAACAGCGGCGCGGGGCCGCGCCGCGCGGTGAAGGCCACCACGAGCACCAGCAGCAGGCCGGTCGCCTTCGACGCGGCCAGCGGCCACAGCGTGCCGTCGTCGCCGAGCCGGATCACCACGAAGAACAGGCCGAAGCAGGTGCCCGCCAGCAGCGCGAGCACCGGGCCGCCGGTCATCCGGATCGGGCCGGTGCCCTTCTCGGCGCTGACGAAGCAGATCGCCAGCAGGCACAGCAGGATCCCGGCGATCCCGGCGGTACCGAGCCGGTCGCCGCGGACGACGCCGACCACGGCCGGCACCACGGCGGCCATCAGCCCCGACACCGGGGCCACCACGCTCATCGGACCGGCCGCCAGCGCCCGGTAGAACACCAGAAGGCCGGCACCCCCGGCCAGGCCCGACACGGCGCCCCAGCCGAACGCGATCGGGTGCCACGCCCCGCTCAGCGGCCCGGCGAGCAGCAGCGCGGCCAGGCCGGTCGGCAGGCTGACCAGCAGCACCCGCAGGTCGTCGACGCGCCGCGACGCCGTGCCGCCGCAGAAGTCGCCGGCGCCGAACACCACCGCCGACGCCAGCGCGAGCAAGGTGATCACGGTTCGATCAGGCGGGTCGTGATCACGACGTCGGGCGAGATCTCCGCGAGCGCCGCGGCGAGCGCGTCGCCGGCCGCGCGCAGCCGGCCGATCGGGTACGGGTCGAGACGTTCGAGGATGAACAGGGCGTTCTTGGTCTCCTCGGTGATGCGGGTGCGCACGCACTGCCGCCAGTTCCAGCGGCGGCAGGTCACGCCGGTGTCGTCACGCCAGACGACCTCACCCGGCTCGGGGTGCTCGACGACGGCGGCGCCGTTCTTGACCGTATCGAACGGCTCGGTGCCGTCGGCGCACACCAGCCGGGCCGGCCCGTCGTACGCATCGAGGTCCTCGCCGCCGATCGGCAGCTCGTAGCGGACGCTGACGAGGTTGTATGCGTCGACGACCCGGTTGATCTCGGGCAGCTCGCCGCGGCGGAGCAGCGCGTCGACCGAGGGCCGGGCGCGCCGGGGATTCACACCGAACGCGCGGTACGCGGCGCGCCACGCCTCGACGTGCTCGCCGCCTTCCGGCTCCGGGCCCGCGGACGCGGCACCGGACGGGCCGCTGGAGCGGCCGTCCGCCGCGCGGTCGGCGGCGGCGACCGCGCGGACCCGGCCGTCGGACGGCCCGTTGGCCAGCCCCTCGGCGGTCATGAGCAGCACGGCGAAGTCCGGCCGCAGCGCGTAGACGGCGTCGTCGACGGCGATCTGCTCCAGCATCGTCCCCTCCTACGTCGGTCGGAGTATCGTACGTCATGGTTCACTGAAACGACCATCTCGGGTGGCCTCCGTGACGAACAAGGTCGGCGACGCGGTCGCCCGCACCGTACGCTCTCTACGGGCCGCGCACGGCTGGAGCCTCGACCAGCTCGCCGCCCGTGCCGGGGTCAGCAAGGGCGTGCTCGTCGCGCTCGAACAGGCCCGCGGCAACCCCAACCTCGGCACGCTGATCCGCGTCTCCGAGGCGCTCGGCGTGCCGCTCACCCGCCTCGTCCAGGTCGAGGAGGAGCCGCCGATCCAGCTCTTCCCGGCCATCCGCCACGTCGTTCTCTGGGAAGGGCCCTCCGGCGGCACCGGCACGCTGCTGGCCGGCAGTGACCCACGGCCGTCGGTCGAGCTGTGGCGCTGGGTGCTGCACCCGGCCGAGTGCCGCGACAGCGAGGCGCACACCCCCGGAACCCGCGAGATCGTCACGGTCGACTCCGGGCGGTTGACCCTCACCGTCGACGGCAGCCGAACCGAGATCGGCGCGGGCGACGCCGCGGTCTTCCACGGCGATCGCCCGCACTCCTACGCCAACGAGGGCACCGACGACGTCCGCTTCGTTCTCGCCGTCATGGACCTCTAGCGCACGTCATCACCACCCACCGATCGTCCGCACCGGACCGATCTGTGCGGGCGGCTCATGCCGGCACACCGCGGGGCGCGGCCGGCCGCGACGCTCGGCTCAATAGCGGGCGCCCATCGGCAGGGGCACGGCATCGAGTTCGGCCAGGTCGGCCTCGGTGAGGTCGACGCCGGCCGCGCGCGTGTTCTCGTGCAGGTACCGGCGCTTCTTCGTGCCCGGGATCGGGATCACGTGGTCGCCCTGCGCGAGCGTCCAGGCGATGGCGACCTGCGCCGGCGTCGCGCCGTGCCGCTCGGCCACCTTCCGCACCGTGTCGACGATGCGCATGTTCTGCCGCATCGCCTCCTCCTGGAACCTGGGCAGGCTCCGGCGGAAGTCGGTCTCCTCGAAACTCGCGTCCGTCACCGCGCCCGTGAGGAAACCGCGGCCCAGCGGCGAGAACGGCACGAACGCCGCACCGTGCTCGGCGCACCAGCCGACCACGTTCCCCGGCCCCGGACCCGCGCCCGCGCCAGCGCCGGCACCCGCGTCTGTGCCCGCATCTGTGCCCACGCGGGCCCCTGCCGCGCTGTCGGCGCCGCCGCCCGCAGCCGTGGCCGTGGTCGCGACGGCGCCGTCCGCGGGCGCAGCCGTCTCCGCGGGCGCAGCGGGGCCGGGCCCGGCACCGTCGATTCCGAGCGCGTCACGCGTCCACAGCGACAGCTCCGACTGGATCGCCGCGACCGGGTGGATCCGGTGCGCCTCATCGGCCTGGGCCACGGTCACCTCGGACAGCCCCAGGTGGCGGACCTTCCCCGCGGCGGCCAGCTCGGCCATGGCGCCCCACGTCTCGGCGAGCGGGACCTCCGGGTCGATCCGGTGCAGGTAGTACAGGTCGATGACGTCGGTGCCGAGCCGCCGCAGGCTCGCCTCGACCGCCGCGCGCACATGCTCGGGACGCCCGTCACGGCGCATCCGCCGCGTCCGGGGATCGGCGACCAGACCGACCTTCGTACCGAGTACGACGCGGTCGCGGATGCCCCGCAGCGCCGTGCCGACCAGGGTCTCGTTGTGCCCGGCGCCGTACACGTCGCTGGTGTCGAGAAAGGTGACCCCGAGGTCCACGGCCTCCCGGATCAGCTCCACCGACCGCCGGTCGTCCCGCTCGGACTCGGTGTAGGCCCAGCTCATCCCCATGCAGCCGAGCCCGACGGCGCCCACGTGACGGTCCGCGAATCTCCTCATGGGCTGCATCCTTTCCGGGCTGTGGGCTCGCGCCGAAGACGACCACCGACGATCAAGGGTGAGGCCGCCACCGTACGCCCCCCGCGCCGCGCGGTGAAGGGCGGGCACCCGCCGCCGCGCGGCCGCGCTCCGCGGCCCCGCCTCGCCCGCGGGCCGGGACGCCCGACGCGGCGCGGACCATATCCCCTGCATCCCCTACGCTTGCTCCGCATGCGCATCCTCGTCACCGGCGGGGCCGGTTTCATCGGCTCCCACCTGGCCGACGTCTTCCTCGCCGAGGGAGACGAGGTGACCGTGCTCGACGACCTGTCCCGTGGCCGTCCCGGGCGCCTCGACCCCTCCGTGGCCGTGCACAAGGCTTCCGTCACCGACATCCCGGCGCTGACCACGGTCGTCAGGCAGGTGCGGCCCGACCTGATCTGCCACCTCGCCGCCCAGATCGACGTACGGGTGTCGGTCGCCGCTCCCGCCGACGACGCGACCGTCAACGTCGTCGGAACGATCAACGTGCTGGAGGCGGCCCGCTCGGCCGGCGCGCGGGTGCTGTTCGCCAGCACCGGCGGGGCGATCTACGGCGCCGACGCGCCGGTCCCCACCGCCGAAGACGTGCCGCCCGGGCCCGAAGCGCCGTACGGCACCGCCAAGTACTGCGCCGAGCAGTACCTCGGCCTGTACAACCGGCTGTACGGCACGCGGCACGTCGCGCTGCGGCTCGCCAACGTCTACGGCCCGCGCCAGGACCCGGCGGGCGAGGCCGGCGTCGTCGGCATCTTCTGCGGCCGCGCCGCGCGCGGCGAGCGGCCGACGGTCTTCGGCGACGGCCGGCAGACCCGCGACTACGTGTACGTCGGCGACGTCGCGGAGGCGTTCCTCGCCGCGTCGCGCTCCGACCGCGCCGGTGTGTGGAACATCGGGACGGGCCACGAGACCAGCGTGCTGGAGCTCATCGAGCTGATCGGCGCCGCCGCCGGCCGTCCGCTGGACCCCGAGTTCGCGCCCGCCCGCCCTGGCGAGGTGCAGCGCAGCGCCCTCGACGCCGGGGCGGCGCGCCGCGACCTCGGCTGGACGCCGCGCACACCCGTCGCCGACGGCGTGCGCGAGGTCTACCGCTGGGTCGAGTCGGGCTCCCCCGACCGCGCCGGCCGCTGACCCGGCATCCTGCCGACCGGTCCGCCGACGATCGGTCCGCCACGCACGGATCGTCGCGTACGGATTCGCCACGGGCCCGACCGTCCGGGTCGGCGGCCAGCGCCGCGGCGGGCAGGTCGGTCACGCCGCGGCGGGCAGCGGGCCTGGATCGAGCCGGACCGGGCCGCGTCGGCTCAGGCCGGCCGGGTAACTCCGGTCGGCTCACCTCGGCCGGGTCACGCCGCCCGGATCGGTGCCGGGGCGGGTCGGGCCCGTCCAAGCCTCGGCCCGCCGGCCGCTCGCCGGCCATGCCGCCGGCGCGGGTCAGCCGGCGGCGCGGGTCAGCCGGCGACGCGGTAGTGGTAGCCGTGAGACCGGGTGAAGCCGACCTTGCCGTACAGGGCCAGCGCGGCGTCATTGCCGGCCTCGACCTGGAGGTAGAGGCGGTCCGCGCCGACGCCGGCCGCCCAGCGCACGCCCGCGCCGAGCACCGCGGCCGCGACGCCCCGCCGGCGCGCGTCCGGGCGGGTCGCCATGCAGAAGATCCCCGCCCAGCCCGACGCGGCGGCGAACAGGCCCATTCCGACGGCACGGCCGTCACGGCGCACGCTGACGAACGCGACGGGATCGGGGATCCGGGCGATGACCTTCCGCCCGACCGCCGCGCTGTCGGCGTGCTCGTCCAGCGCGGCGAAGGCGTCGAGCCGGTCACCGGGCCGCTCGGCGACCTCGGCGGCGGCGATCGGCGCCTGCCGGGTGGCGGCGATGACGTCGGCCGTGCGTGCGGTGAGCACCGCGGTCGGCGCGTCGCGCCGGTACCCGCGCCCGGCCAGCAGCGCATCGAGGCCGCCCTGGCCCGCCCCGATCTGCACGATCACCGGCCGGTCACGGTCGCGGTAGAAGCGCTCCACCGCCGCCAGCGCGGCCTCGCCTCCCGAGCCGGGAGGTACCGCGCAGTTCGACCGCCGCCGCCGTACGCCTGGCGTGTGGCCGAGCAGCCAGCCGTCGTGCTCGTGGACGATCTCCGGCGGCCAGGCGGCGCGGGCCAGCCGGTCGATGCGCCGCGCCGCATCGGCGCTGATCTCGGGCACTCCGGTCCTCCCGTTCGTGACGACCGGACCATCATGCCGATCCGCTCGAAACGGGGCACCCTGATATCCGGGATATCCGGCCGACCCACGGACGCAACGGCACGGCGCCGCTCAGACGGCAGGCCGGCAGGAGAACCGGAAAGTGCACCCGGAGGATCCGCGGCTCCTCCGGGGACGGCCGGCCGGGCTCGTCAGCTCAGCCGGGTGCGGGCGTAGGCCGCCATGGCGTCGCGCTGGAACTCGGCCAGCCCCGCCGTGATCTTCTCGTAGTTGCCGCGGAACCGCTCGTCGTCGACGTACATCTGCCCGAGGCAGGTGTAGGCGTTCGCGTCGGGGGTCCAGAACCGGCTGACCGCGCGGTAGTGGTTCTCCACCTCATCCAGGACGATCGGGTCGTCCGGCGCCGCGCCGGCCGCCATCAGCTCGGCCATGCGGATCCCTGGGCGGTCAGCTGCCGCTGCCACGCCTCCATCTGCTCCTGGGTGAAGCCCTCCACGGCCCGCTGGGACTGTTCGTACTGCTCCGGCCAGCGCTCACGGGCCTCGTCGTCGTACTGCGAGTGGTCGAATCCCGCGAACAGGTTCTCCGGCCGATTGATCTTCGGTGCCGCCACGGTGTCACCTCCTTGTCCTTCGTCGAGTTCGGCGATGGTGCGGGCCACGGTGTCGGCGAGCCGGCCGAGGCGGTCGCGCTCGGCCAGCAGCCGCGCATGATGGCGGCGAAGTGCGGCCACCGTGTCCAGCTCCGAATCGATCGCCTCGGCGATCTCGGCCAGCCCGACGTCGAGGGCGCGCAGCACGAGGATCTGCTGCAGGCGCAGCAGCTGCTCCTCCTCGTAGTAGCGGTACCCGTTGACCCCCACGTAGGCGGGCTTGAGCAGGCCGATCTCGTCGTAGTGCCGAAGCGTTCGCGCGGTCACCCCCGACATGCGGGCGACCTGGGCGATCGACCAAGCCATGGCAACCGTCCCCATCCCCGTGCGGCCGGTATTTCCGGCCACGTCCCCGACCATAGGAGTTGACGTAACGGCAAGGTCAACCGGCGAACGGCAGGCCGGCGGAGCGCGCGACGCGGGAGGGCGAGGCCCGGGGCCGCCGGCCGGCGGAGTGCGTGCGCGGCCGCGGCGGTCAGCCGCCGGTCAACTGGTCGCGGACGGCGCGGGGCAGGCCGGCGACGACCAGCTCGTACGAGTGGTCGATCACCCATCGGAGCTCGTCGTCGATCGAGCCGTCGAGCTCGACGGTGTTCCAGTGCCGCTTGTTCTGGTGGTAGCCGGGGCGGACCGCCGGGTGGCGAGCGCGCAGTTCGAGGGCCAGACCCGGATCACACTTGAGGTTCACGCTGCCCGGATCGCCGTCGAGGGGGACGAGGGCGAACATGCGGCCGCCGACCTTGAACACCGCAGGAGGGCCGTCATCATAGGCGCCGCCGCCGTCAGAACCGGGCCGGTCAGTGCGCCATGTCGACGAAGCGGCTGTAGTGGCCCTGGAAGGCGACGGTGACGGTCGCGGTGGGGCCGTTGCGGTGCTTGGCCACGATCAGGTCGGCCTCGCCGGCACGCGGCGACTCCTTCTCGTAGGCGTCTTCACGGTGCAGCAGGATCACGACGTCGGCGTCTTGCTCGATCGATCCCGATTCGCGCAGATCGGACACCATGGGCTTCTTGTCCGTGCGCTGCTCAGGACCGCGGTTGAGCTGCGACAGCGCGATGACCGGGACCCCGAGCTCCTTGGCGAGCAGCTTCAGCGACCGGGAGAACTCCGACACCTCGACCTGGCGGCTCTCGACCCGCTTGCCGGACTGCATGAGCTGCAGGTAGTCGACGATGACCAGGCGCAGGTCGTGCTGCTGCTTGAGCCGCCGGCACTTGGCGCGGATCTCCATCATCGACATGTTCGGCGAGTCGTCGATGAACAGCGGTGCGTCGGCGACCTCGCTCATGCGGCGGGCCAGGCGGGTCCAGTCTTCGTCGTTCATCTGCCCCGACCGCATGGCGTGCAGCGCGACCCGCGCCTCGGCCGACAGCAGGCGCATCGTGATCTCATTGCGCCCCATCTCCAGGCTGAACACCACGGTCGCCAGCTGATGCCTGATCGCCGCCGCCCGCGCGAGATCGAGAGCGAGCGTTGAGTTGTGGGTCGGAATCCACGCTCGGCTGGCAAGGTACAAATGGTCGGCGTTGTCGACCTCAACGCACCGTACCGGCACCGACCGCACTGGCCGGACATCGGCGATGTAACGACGGAGCGTCGTCGGGTATGCGCGCGCCGTCTGGCGGATCGCCTTGCGTGACAGCCGGAACACCTTATCCGCCGGGGTAAACGTGATCGCGTAGGAAACGCAGGAGTCTGGCCTGCGACCCTTCACCACCTTCGTGGTCATCGACGCCTTATAGCCGAGACTCAGGACGAGTTCCAGGGCGTCAGTGGCAAGCCGATAATTGGTCATCGCCAGCTGGACGGTTCCACTCTTGTTGACGTACCCATCCGTGTCGAGAAGTCCGGCAAGCAGGGCTCGCCGCTGCTGCTCCGATGCACGCAGATATGTCTGAGGGATGTGCTTGTTCCCGAGTACCCCTAGGGCACGCAGGATTCCTGCCACGGACCCCTTCTCATTCCGGCAGGTCTGGCACTGACGCGCCCCCGAGGAAGGGCCCCCGCAGTCGGGACAAATAGGCGGGGCGGAAGGAAGGCCACGGGAACGTCCACCACAGACGCGACCGCACGTACGGGCCTGGGAGGTTTTCGGGATGAACGGGCCACCACAGACGACACACGACCGCTGCTCGATGGGAGTCGGCTCTGGTAGCCGAAGACTGTAAAGGTAGCGACCAGCCGAGCTTGGGATCATGCGGAAGCCCTCGGACTCTACGTTTGCAACGATTTCCGGGTCGGCCGTGGTGATCCGCGCCGCCGTCGAATGCCCGTCGCCAAGCCAGACGCCCAGCACGTACGGCGACAGAGGAAGGTCCGCATCAGGCAAGGTGGCAGGCTTCGCGACGGCCACGGCATGGTTCAGCCGTTTGTCGCTCGTGCCACAGCGCAGCGTCCTGGCGATCTCTTCGGTCGTCTTCACCGACGGAAACGTCCGCTGGTTCTTGTAGCGGTTGTACTTGGCGGCCGCCGCCTGTGCCGACTTCCTGGCGGCCCGCGTCTCGGTGAGCCACTGGTGGGAAGCGTCGGCTACGATCACGGTCCCGTCGTTGAATTCGATCTCATAGCAGGGGCGGTTCTGCATGACAGGGGTGGCGGCGATCACCTTCGTGGGCTTACCGTCCGCCCCCAGAAGCATGTCGCCGACCTGGACCTCTCCCATGGTCGTCCAACCGTCAGGCGTAGGGAGCGGCGTGTCGAGCGCAAGCGCCTTCCCGATTGCCGGTCTTGCGGCAATGATGATCATTTGCCCTGGATGGAGGCCGTTGGTGAGGGCGTCGAGGTCGGCGAAGCCGGTGGGGACGCCGACCATCTGGCCGCCGCGGCTGCCGATGGCCTCGATCTCGTCGAGGGCCCCCGGCATGATCTCGCTCAGCGGGGCGTAGTCTTCGCCGCTGCGCTTGTCGGCGATGGCGTACACCTCGGCCTGGGCGCGGTCGAGCAGGTCGTCGGCGTCGGCGCCGTCGGTGCTGTAGCCGAGCTGGGCGATGCGGGTGCCGACCTCGACCAGCCGCCGCAGCACCGACTTCTCCTGCACGATCTTGGCGTAGTAGCCGGCGTTGGCGGCGGTCGGTACGGAGGCGACCAGCGTGTGAAGGTAGGGCGCGTCGCCGATGCGGCTCAGCTCGCCGCGCTTGAGCAGCTCGTCCTTGACGGTGATGGCGTCGACCGGGTCACCGCGGCTGTACAGGTCGATGATGCGCTCGTAGAGGATCTGGTGCGCCGGCCGGTAGAAGTCGCGGGTCTGCACAGTCTCGATGACCTCGGCGATGGCGGTCTGTGACAGCAGCATGCTGCCGAGCACGCACTGCTCGGCGGCCAGGTCGTGGGGTGGCGTGCGCTCGAACTCGCGGTCGGGCGAGGGCATCTCCATCACGCTCATCGGCCACCCCCTCAACGCGTCACCGGCCCACGGTGCTCCCACGTGTACCGCACCGGTCTGACAGTGTGGGACCCGCCACGAGGGCGATGCAAAGCGGCCTGTGGACGGTTCTGTGGAAGGGTTGTGCATACACGCCGCAGGGACTGTGCACAGCGACTGTGGAAAACCTGTGGACACCCGGAACGATCTTGTTGATTCCCGCCCCGACCTGTGATGCCTTCGTCCACGGTCTGTGGGCGGAAGAAAGCGGCGCGATGCGTCATCCACAGGTTCGCCCACAGACGGCAGGCGCGGTGATGTCCATTTCGTGATTTAAGGTGGTCGATCGTGACATGGCGGCTGCGGCATCCCCATGACCGGGAGATCCTCCGCCTCGCCGTCCCGGCGTTCGGCGCCCTCGTCGCCGAGCCGCTCTTCCTCCTCACCGACTCGGCCATCGTCGGCCGCCTCGGCACCGTCCCGCTGGGCGCGCTCGGTGTGGCCGGGCAGATCCTCGCCACCCTCGTCAACCTGTGCGTCTTCCTCGCGTATGCGACCACCGCGGCGGTCGCCCGCCAGATCGGCGCCGGCAACACGCGCGAGGCGGTCCGCCAGGGCGTCGACGGCATCTGGCTCGCCGTCGTCATCGGCGTCGCCGTGATCGCCGCGGGCCGGCCGCTCGCCCGGCCGGTCGTCGGCGCGTTCGGCGCCTCGGCGGCGGTTGCGCCGCAGGCCGAGACCTACGTCCACATCAGCCTGCTCGGCGTGCCGGGCATGCTGGTCGTCCTGGCCGGGACCGGCGTGCTGCGCGGCATGCAGGACACCACCACGCCGCTGGTCGTCGCGATCGCCATGTTCACCGCGAACGCCGCGCTGAACGCGACGTTCGTGCTGGTCCTGGGCATGGGGATCGCCGGCTCGGCATGGGGCACCGTGCTCGCGCAGACCGGTGGCGCCGCCGCGTACGTCGTGATGGTGCTGCGCGGAGCGCGGCGGCACGGCGCGCCGCTGCTGCCGGACCCGAGGGGCCTGGGCGCGTCCGCCGCAGCGGGCGTCAACCTGCTGATCCGCACGGTGAGCCTGCGGGTCGTGCTGGTCGTCGCGACGGCGGTGGCGGCGCGTATGGGCGACGCGCAGATCGCCGCACACCAGATCGCGGCGAACGTGTGGACGCTGCTGGCGTTCGCGCTGGACGCCATCGCGATCGCCGGTCAGGCGATCACCGGGCGGAGGCTGGGCGCGGGCGACGTCGCGGGGGCGCGCGCCGCGACGCGGCGGATGGTCGAGTGGGGCGTCGGCTGCGGTGTCGTGTTCGCGCTGCTGGTGCTGGCGGTACGCCCCTGGCTGCCGGACGTGTTCACCGGCGCCGCCGACGTGCGCGCGCAGCTTGTCGGGGCGCTGGTCGTCGTGGCGCTGCTGCAGCCGGCGGCGGGCGTCGTGTTCGTCCTCGACGGCGTGCTGATCGGTGCCGGGGACATGCGCTATCTGGCGGTGGTCGGCGTGGTGCAGACCGCGGCGTTCCTGTCGGCGGCGTGGCTCGTGCACGAGCTGGGCGGGAGCCTGGTCGCGCTGTGGCTCGCGATGGGCGTGTGGATGGCCGCCCGGCTGGTCACCCTCGGGCTACGGGCCCGCGGTGACGCCTGGCTCGTCGCCGGTGCGGTCCGGCGCTGATCCGCGCTCGGCGCGCGCGCATGCCGTCGAGCGTCCGCGGCAGGGCGCCGGTGACAGGGAACACGGACGACGCGCCGGCTGCGGCGATCCTCCTGCGCCCGGACGGATACGTCGCCTGGGCGGGCGAGGGTCCCGGCCGGCTGCGGGAGGCATGCGCCCGGTGGTTCGCCCTGCCCGCTGAGCGCCCACCGGAGGGTCCCGGAGGACGCCACCGGCCTTCGGGGTGGAGCCGTCGGGTGGCCCACCGCATCACCTGCCCCGAAAAGACACTCGGATGTCGGAGCGCCACGCTAGAATTCGAACATGTGTTCTACTCAAGGGGAGCGGCTGGCCCGCCTCACTCGGGCGATCGACGACCTGGCGGCCGAGGGCCTCGCGGGTCTGCCGCCGGAGGCGTGGGCCGAGCGGGTGGCCGGCATCTGGGCGCTCGTCGAAGGGCTCGACCCCGAGCTCGCCCGGCGCCGCGCCTGCTACTCGACCACGGAGTCCTAGTCCGCCGAGCCGTTCCTGCGGCGCCGCCTGCGTGGCGCGTCATAGCGGGAGCAGGATCGCCGGTGCCGCGGCCGGTCACCGGCGATCCGGCGGCGATGCCGCGTCGTCAGCACCCGGCGCTCGTCCGGCGGCGGCGAATCCGAGTCGTCGCCGCCGAGGGCCTTGGCGACCTCCCGGCGCAGCCCGGGCAGCCGCCGGTACAGCACGTCACCCGGGCACTCGGTCTGGTTGTAGTCGCGATGGCCGACGATCGCCGAGCCCGGGTCGAGACGGTAGCAGCGGCACAGCCACGCGCAGACATCCACCAGCGCGTCCCACAGCCGGGCGGGCACGTCGTCGGTGGTGTAGGTACCCTCGTTCTCGATCCCGATCGTGTGGAAGTTGTGGTGCAGCGACTGCGCGCCGACGACCAGCCGGCCGCTCTCGATCGCCGGGAGGGAGCCGGCCCGGCCCTCCATGACGAAGCCGCCCCGGCTGATCGTGAGCTGCTCGCCGATGTCGTCCCAGCCGTTGTGCTCCATGTGGTACCGCTGGATCTCCCGCGACAGCGCGAAGGCGTGCGCGCGGGAGAGATCGTCGGTGTTGGGCGATGCGGTGTGGTGCACGATGATGTGGTCGGGCGGGCGGTCGAGTACGCGCGGCCGGTGCCGTGGCGGCACGGCACCCCACTCGGCCCGCGTGTAGATCCTCGGCATCGCGTCGGCGTCCGCTCTGCTCTCCTCGCCGAACACCACCGCGTCGGCCGCGGCGAGCCCGATCATCGCACGCAGCACGCTCCGGCGTACCATCCCCCGGCCACCCACGATCGCGGCCACCCCCCGTGGACGACTGATCATCCACGGTAGTCAACCGGACACGGAAAGCGAGGACGTCCGTTCTGGGCGTTTCACGTGGAACCGAGCCCCCCGTTCACCGCCCGGCCGCCTCAGGCCCGCGCAACCATGCCCGACACCGTCCCCCGCCGAGTCCATCAGCCGCAGGGGCCGTCAGCCGCAGGGTGCGTCAGTAACAGGGCCGCCGGTCGTCCAGCCCGTCACCCGCATGAGCCCTCGCTCGCGTGCACACCGCCCGTCGACCCGCCTGGGACGATCCCGGCGCCGGCTGAGAAGCGGGCGGACGGCCGGGAAGCGGGTGTTGTGACGACGAAGGGGCCGGACCCAGCGGGTCCGGCCCCTCGAACGCGTCGCGGATCAGGCGCCGATGACCTCAAGCGCGATCTTGGCGCGGACCTCCGGGTGCAGCCGGACGCCCACCTCGTGCGCACCCACCGTCTTGATCGGGTGGGCGACCTCGATGCGGCGCTTGTCGAGCTCCGGCCCGCCGGCGGCCTTGACCGCACCGGCGATGTCGGCCGGCGTCACGGCACCGAACAGGCGGCCGCTGTCGCCGGCGCGGGTGCGCAGGCGGACCTTCAGCTTCTCGAGGCTGCTGCGGACGGCCTCGGCCTGCTCCAGGCTGGCGATCTCGCGGGCCGCGCGGGCCTTCTGGATCGACTCGATCTGCTTCTGGGCGCCGCGGGTCCACTTGATCGCGAACCCGCGCGGGACCAGGTAGTTACGGCCGTAGCCGTCCTTGACCTCGACCACGTCGCCGGGGGCGCCGAGGCCGGAGACCTGCTGAGTCAGGATGAGCTTCATGTCGGTATCTCCCTTCCTCAGCGCGCCGTGCTGGTGTAGGGCAGCAGCGCCATCTCGCGCGCGTTCTTGATCGCAGTGGCGACGTCGCGCTGGTGCTGGGTGCAGTTGCCCGTCACCCGGCGCGCGCGGATCTTGCCGCGGTCGGAGATGAACTTGCGCAGCAGCGCCGTGTCCTTGTAGTCGACGTAGGAGAGCTTCTCCTGGCAGAACAGGCAAACCTTCTTCTTCGGCTTGCGTGGTGCCGGTTTCGCCATCGTGGTGCTCCTTTGGAGAGAGCCCCGCTCGCGCGGGAATGGTCTGGTGGTTGATGGGCCGTCCGGGGGCCGAGGCGAGCGGCCGCACCGGCCCGGACGGCGAGCGGTCGCGGACTAGAACGGCGGGTCGTCGGAGAACCCGCCACTGGTCGCCCAGGGGTCGTCCGCGGGCACGTTGCCGCCGCCCTGGCCGCCTCCGCCGCCGAAGCCGCCGCCCTGGCCGCCTCCGCCGCCGAAGCCGCCACCGCCGAAGCCGCCACCGGCCCGCTGGGTCTTGTTGACCTTGGCGGTGGCGTTCCGCAGCGACGGGCCGACCTCGTCGGCCTCGACCTCGAAGACGGTGCGCTTCTCGCCCTCGCGGGTCTCGTAGGACCGCTGCTTGAGGCGGCCCTGGACGATGACCCGCATGCCGCGCTGGAGGCTCTCGGCGACGTTCTCGGCCGCCTGCCGCCAGACGTTGCAGGTGAGGAAGAGGCTCTCGCCGTCCTTCCACTCACCGGTCTGCTGGTCGCGGTAGCGAGGGGTGGAGGCCACGCGGAAGGTGGCGACCGCCTGCCCGTTGGGCGTGAAGCGCAGTTCAGGGTCGGCGACCAGGTTGCCGACGATCGTGATCTGGGTGTCGCCTGCTGCCATGCGGCTCTCCGGTTAGATCGTTTGCTGTCAGGGGCCGGCCGGGGAGGCCGGTCAGTGGGCCTCGGGGCGGATGACCTTCGTGCGCAGGACCGACTCCTGAAGGTTCAGCTGCCGGTCGAGCTCCTTGACCGTGGCCGGCGGGGCCGTCAGGTCGATGACCGCGTAGATGCCTTCGGACTTCTTGGCGATGTCGTACGCCAGGCGCCGACGGCCCCAGACGTCGACCTTCTCCACGCTGCCACCACCGTCCTTGACCACGGTGAGGTACTGGTCGAGCGACGGCGCGACCGTACGCTCCTCGATGTTCGGGTCGAGGATGACCATGACTTCGTAACGACGCATGCGGTGTCCCAACCTCCTTTGGACTGGTACGGTCACGGTCTCTCCGTGACAGGAGGGCTCTTGCGTCGCCCGCGGATCGGCTCCGCGGGACCGACACAGGCTACCAACAACCAGCAGCTCAATCGGCGCGCTCGGGCCTTTTCCCAGCCCGGCTGCGGCAGAGGAGCCGCCCGGGGACGCCGGCCGCGGCGGCGACGGCCTCGCCGCGGCACCACCGCGGTCGTCGCCCCGGCCGCACCTGGTCGATGCTCGGCCCACCTCGACGCCCCGGGGACGCCGGCCGCCCCCGGCCAGGTCGACCGCGCCCACGCACCGGCCGGCACCACGGTGCCCCCGGCGCTCAGCGCCCCCGGCGCCGGTCGAGCTCGGACATGATGTCGGCCATCCGGGAGCGCATCCGGGCGGTCTGCGTCGTCAGCATCGACAGCTCCTCGATCAGTTCGGCGTCGTCGATGGCGGCCAGTTCGGAAGAGATCATCGCAACCTCCGTTCGAAACCACGTTCGAGAATATCGCCTCCCACCGACAGCGGGCGGCGGCCGGTCCGCCCCGGCGGAGGGGTTGACCCGCTCTCGGGCCAGGAAGACTCTTGAAAAGGAGTCCAAGAGGAGTCCGTCCCGCTCAGGGGGTGAAGGCCCATGTCACGAGCAGTGCTCCGGCGCGCTCACGGTCCCCGCCGGACCCATCCGCTCGAAGATTCGCTCGCGTTCGCCACGTTCGTGGGCGGCTTGATCACATTCATCCTCGGAACGATCCATCCGGCGCACTTCGCCGCCTCGTTCATCGGCGTCGTGTCCTTCCTCCTCGGCCTGTACTCCCAGCTCGTCTCCGCGACGACCGCCGAGCGCTGGGTCAACGTGATCGGCATCGGCCTGGCGTTCGTCGGCCTGGGCATGGGGTTCGCCCAGGGCGGTTTCGCACTCTGACGCGCGGGCGCGAAGCGTAGGCTCGACGCCATGCTGCGTATCGGAGCCCACGTCGACCAGACCGACCCGCTCGCCGCCGCGGCCGCGCGCAAGGCCGAGGTCGTCCAGTTCTTCCTCGGTGACCCGCAGGGCTGGAAGGCCCCGGTGCTGCCGGAGGCGTACGAGGCGATCCGCGACTCGGACGTCGACGTCTACATCCACGCGCCCTATGTCGTGAACGTCGCGACATCCAACAACCGGATCCGCATCCCCAGCCGCAAGATCCTCAGCCAGCAGCTGGAGGCCGCCGCGAAGATCGGCGCCAAGGGCCTGATCGTGCACGGCGGGCACGTGCTGAAGGACGACGACCCGCAGGTCGGTTTCGACAACTGGCGCAAGGTGTTCGAGCGGATGGACGAGTGCCCGGTGCCGGTCCTCATCGAGAACACCGCGGGCGGCGGCAACGCCATGTGCCGCAAGCTCGACCGGATCGCCCGGCTCTGGGAGGCGCTCGACGGCGTCGACGTCGGCTTCTGCCTCGACACCTGCCACGCGCACGCGGCCGGCGAGGACCTCGCCGACGTCGTCGACCGGATCCACGCGATCACCGGCCGGATCGACCTCGTGCACTGCAACGACAGCCGCGACGCGTTCGGTTCGGGCGCCGACCGCCACGCCAACCTCGGCGACGGGCGGATCGACCCGCAGGCGATCCTCGCCGTCGTCCGCGCCGCCGGCGCGCCGGTGATCGTCGAAACGCCGGGCGACGGGCAGGCCGCCGACATCTCCTGGCTCCGCGAGAACCTCTGAGATTCCGGCTTCCGAACCCCGGGACGCCGACGCCGCCCGCTGAAACGCGGTGGCGGGTGTCGCCACCCGGGCCGGGGCCGGTGACCCGCCGCCGCAGACCGGCGTGCGGGCGTGGTCAGGGTCGGGGCGCGGCCGGAACGGCGTCCGTCGCGCCGCCGTCGTCGCCGTTCAGGAGCAGCACCGCCATCGGGGTCGGCGTGCCGCGCCAGGAGCGTACGGCGGCTTCGAAGATCTCCATGAGGGTCCGGTGCGTCTCGGGGTCGGCCTCCGCCGGCTCTCGCCAGTGGTCGTACACGACCAGGTAACCGGCCACCGCGGGCACCCACGCCAGGTCACGCAGGCAGTCCTGCAGGGCATCCCAGTTGTGGCCGAAGTACGACGGCAGCGCGAACTCCTCGGCGCAGCGTTCCAGCAGGGCCGGCTTGTCACGGACGCCGCGCGCGTCCAGCCAGAACACCCGCCAGCCGACCCGCTCGGCCTCGGTGACGTCGCGCGCGGCCACGCGCCGGTCGGCAGGCCAGGCGTACACGCCCGGTTCGAGCCGGCCCGCCAGCAGTTCCGCGATCATCGTTTCCCTCCGCCCGGAGGTGTTCGGCACGCCGGCTCCCGGTGCGGGCACCCGCCCGGCGCGGGATTCACCGGCCCGGGCGCCGCGCGCCCCGCCCGGCCGGAACCGCACGCCCGGCGCCGCCGGATGCGACCGGATAGGGCCCGCCGACCGGGCCCGCGGACCGCCGGTGTGGGCCGCTCAGCCGGCCCAACCCCCTGAGGTGAACAGTACGACCTCGGCCGCCAGGATCGGCACGGACGCCGCGAGCACGGCGATGTACGCCGGACGGCGCAGCCCGCCGATCGCCAGCCACAGCGGCCACCACAGCAGCGTCGCCCGCCCGATCGACAGGTAGAACGCCGAGGTCAGCAGCGAGGCCATCTGCAACCCGACGTAGGCGGACTCCGCCCACCGGCGGCGGGCCAGCAGCCAGATGGTCAGCGCCACGCCGAGCGCCGCCGCGACCAGCTCCACCCGGAACGCCGTCGTGAACTGATCGTGCGTGGCGAACGCGGCGTTCCAGGTCGTGCGGAACGAGTCCCACGGCCAGGTCAGCGACCGGCCCCAGCCCTCCTGCTGCGCGTGCTGCCAGGCGAGCCAGTCTCCGGTGCGCCCCCACTGGTAGACCGTGTAGCCCAGGATCGGCAGGAACGGCACGGCCAGCCACGTCGCCGACCGCCATCGCCGGTCGGCGACGAGGAACTCCACGATCAGCGCGATGCCGAGGAACAGCCCGGTCACCCGGACGCACGACGCCCCGGCGGCGCACAGCACGGCCGGCACCCATTGGCGGCGCCGCGCGAACAGCCACGCGGGCAGCGCGAACGCCAGGAACAGCGCCTCGGAGTAGCCCGCGAACAGGAACACGGCGTAGGGGCTGACCGCCAGCGCGAGGGCCGCCTTCGGCCCCCGCGCGCCGGCCTTCCCGCCCTTTTCTCCGGCGTCATCGCCGCCGTTCCGGGCGTCATCGCCGGCTCCCGCGCCGGCTCCCGCGCCCGATCCGCCCGTCCCGCCGAGCGGGCCGGTCTCGCCGGGCCCACCGGACCGGCCGGGCGCGTCGATCCGGGCGAGCGCGCCGGGGCCGTCGAGGTCGCCGAGCCGGGCGAGCGCGACCACCGTCACGCCGCCCGCGACGAAGCTGACCAGCAGCGCGGACAGCCACCAGCTCGCGACGATAGGGTGCAGCGCGCGCAGCACGATCGGCAGCCCGGGGAAGAACGCCGGCAGCCCGGCGTCGCCCGGTTTGGTCGGGTCGCCGGCGTACCCCCACTTGGCGATCTCGACGAACAGGTCGACGTCCCACTGCGTCCACCGGTCGAGGAAGGAGTCGCGCAGGTCGCCGTACGACCACACCGCCGAGGCGGTCAGCGAGATCGCCAGCACGCCGAAACGGGTGACCAGCCACGCGCGCAGCGCCGCGCGATCGCCGGGTCGCAGGGGAGCCACGACCCTTCCGTACCAGTCCGGGCGTCGCGCCCGGAACCGTCTTTCAGACCGGCTGCGGGGCGGTGCGGCGCGCAAGGCGGAAGCGGTCGGCAGCGCCGTCGAGGACGCCGCCGGCGGGGTCGTCGGCACCGTCGGCCCGGACGACGTCGAGCCGCGGCACGAGGATGTCGATCACGATGAGGACGGCCATCATCAGCACGGTCAGGAAGCGGGCGAGCAGCGCGATCGTGTACACGCCGAGGTCGATGCCGTCCGCGGGCGCATGACCGGTCAGCAGTGAGCTGAGCGTGTCGGACAGCGACACGCCGGAGGTCTGCTCCGACCCGGCCAGGAGGTACCACCAGATGCCGAAGAAGTAGACGATCTCGCCGGCCTGCCACAGCAGGTAGGCGGGCAGCTTCGGCCGGGCCAGCGCGACCAGCGGCAGCAGCCACAGCACGTACTGCGGCGACCAGACCTTGTTGGTCAGCAGGAATGCGGCCAGGACGAGGAACATCACCTGCGGCAGGCGCGGCCGGCGCGGCGCGAGCAGCACGAGCAGCACGATCGCGATGGCCAGCACGGCGAAGCCGGCCTCGCCCATCAGGTTGAGCGTCGGCACGTCGCCGACGGCGGACAGACCGTGCTGCCAGGCGATGAAGAAGATCGAACCCCAGTCGACCGGGCGCTGCTGGTTGAACGTGTAGAAACGGCTCCAGCTGTCGAAGGCCAGCAGCATGATCGGCACGTTGACGACGAGCCAGGAGGCCACGGTGCCGGCGAGCAGCCGGCCGAACTCGCGCCACCGGCCGGCTCGCAGGCACAGCAGGAACAGCGGGCCGAGGAAGACGACCGGATAGAACTTGGCGGCGACCGCGAGGCCCAGCAGCACACCGGAGAGCGCGGGCCTCCGGCGGGCCCAGGCGGCCAGCGCGAGCGCGGCGAGGACGACGGCCAGCAGGTCCCAGTTGATGTAGATCGACAGCAGCAGCGCGGGCGACGCCGCGACCATCAGCCCGCTGCGCAGCCCGTGCCGCCCGGCGACCAGAGCGGTCGCCAGCACCGTCACGGCGGCGCACACGACCAGCGCCATGGCGGTCAGGTCGAAGAACCACATGCCGCGCGAGATGACGTTATCGCCGCCGAACCAGCGCGCGACCGTCGCCGCGCCCTCCATGAAACCGCCGGTGAGCACCGGGTACTCGACCGGCTCCTTGATCTTGTCGAGGTACGGGATCTTGCCGTCGGCCAGCCCGCGCCCGAAATACAGCGGATAGATGTCGGTGTAGCAGGCGTTGCGGACGGTCGGGATGAAGTCGAACCCGACCCGGCGGCACGGCAGCTTCTGCAGGTAGCCGAGCACCGACACGGCCACCGTCGTGGACACGAGGACCGGCAGCAGCCGCCAGAGCCCCACCCGGACATCGGCGGGGCCGGTGGCGCCCGCGGCGCCACCGGCCCCGTCGATCACTTGTGACTCCGGCATGCCAGCAGGGTATTCCCTGAACGGCTCAATCCTTGAGCGGCCGCGCCGCCTTGGCCTGTGTGCCGTTCGGCTGGTTGCCGCCGGGACCGTTGCCGCCGCCGTCGGGAGGTGGTGTCGTGCACCCGAGGGTGAACGGCGGCTTGCAGTTGCCGCCGGGATTGGACGGCGGCGACGTGCCGGTGGTCTGGCAGGACGGCGCGGCCGGGTGCCGCAGGCAGAACCGGCTGCCGGGACCCTGGTTGTTCTGCCCGTTCGGCTGGCAGTTGTCCAGCGTCGGGTCCTGGTTGGGCAGGCACTGCGGCTTCTGCGTGTTCGTCGGCGTCGGCGTCGGCGTCGGGGACGGCGTCGCGTAGATCTGCGGAGTGCCGACCCAGGCCGGCGGATCGAACTGCTTGACCGGGGCGCCCCGGAGCGCCATCTCCATGTAGTCGTGCCAGATCTCGGCCGGGAAGTCACCACCGTTGACCCGGGCGAGACCGCCGATGTTGGTCAGGTACCCGAACCTTCCCGGATGCTTGTGCTTTCCGGTCGTGACGGCGTCGTCGTACCGCCACATGCCGACCGCCGTGACGAGCTGGTGCGGCGTGAAGCCGTCGAACCAGGCGGACTTGTTCCCGTTCGTCGTACCGGTCTTGCCGGCGACCGGCCGGCCGGGAAGCGCCGCCCTGACACCCGTACCCGGGTACTTCACGACCGCCTGCATGGCGTACTGCACGTCCCGCGCCACCTCGGGGCTGAAGGCCCGGTGGCTGGAGATGTAGTTCTTCAGCCGCTCGGGGTGGAACGGGTTGCCCTGCGAGTCGGTGACCTTGCGAATGATGTGCGGCCGGTTGTACACGCCGTCGTTGGCGATGGTGGCGTAACCGCCGGCCTGCACCAGCGGACTCTCGTCGGCCTGCCCGAGGAAGAGACCGGACTGACCGACATGCGGGGCGAGCTTCGACGCCTCGAAGCCGGCGCTCTCCGCAAGCTTCACGACGTTGTCGGTACCGGTCTTGAAGCCGAGCGGCACGTACACCGTGTTGTACGACATCTGCGTCGCGGTGATCAGGTCGACGATCGGCTGTCTCGGGTTGCCTTCGTCGTTGTGCACCTCGAACCCGCCCGGGGTACCCGAGGCGACCCGGTCACCGTTGCTGTCGAACCACGCGGGTGCGGAGGCGTCGAACTTCGACTTCAGCCCGATGCCCTGCTGCAGGGCGGCGGCGAGCACGTACGGCTTGAACGACGAACCGACCTGCGCCGTCGAGTAGAAGGCGTCGTCGACCTGGCGCTTGTTGTAGTCGCGTCCGCCGTAGGCAGCGACGACCTCGCCGTTGTTGGGGTTGATCGAGACCAGACCGACGCGGACGTCCTTCGGCAGGCCGCGCAGCTTGGCCTCGACCGCCTTCCGGGCGTCTTCCTGCTTGGCCTTGTCCCAGGTCGTGTAGATCTTCAGGCCGGCGGTCTCGATCTCCTGCTCGGTGAAACCGTTCGCCTTGAGCACATTGGTGACCCGCTGGATGAGGTAACCGTTCTGACCCGAGGAGTTGCCGCTGGTCTTGCGCACCTTGGGCAGGTGACCCTTGTATTTGGCGGCGTCGGCGGGCGACAGCTTGCCCATCGAGACCATGCCGTCGAGCACCAGGTCGTAGCGCTTGATCGTGTCGGCGAGCTGCTGGCCCTTGCTCAACGGCGTGTAGTAGCCCGGCTGCTTGATGTTGGCGGCGAGCAGGGCGGCCTGCGGGACGGTGAGCTTGGCGGCGGTGGTGCCGTACCAGATCTGCGCGGCCGTCTCGACGCTATAGGCGCCGAGCATGTCGCGGTTCGGGGCGCCGAAGTAGATGGTGTTCAGGTAGTTCTCGAGGATCTTCTGCTTGGTGAGCTGCTTGTTGACCTTGATCGCGATGAAGATCTCTTTGAACTTCCGCGTGAACGTGCGGTTCTGGTTCAGGTAGGCGTTCTTGACGTACTGCTGAGTGATCGTCGAGCCACCCTGCGTTTCACCGCCGGTGAGGTCGTTGTACAGCGCGCGGAGGATGCCACGCGGCGAGATCGCCGGTTCGTGGTAGAAGTTGTGGTCCTCGATGGCGAGGGCCGCCCACTGCATGTTCGGGCTGATCTGACTCAGCGGCACGATCTGCCGCGACGCGCCGACCCGGGCCAGCACCTCGGGCTTGCCGCCGCTCTGGTCGGCCCAGTAGATCGTGGAACCCTGCTGCAGCACGTCGGCGTTGACCTTGGGCACCTTGACCATCGCGTAGGCGACGCCGATCCCGCAGATGGTGGCGAGCGTGCCGATGCCGCAGGCCGCGAGAACCACCTTCCAGGAGGGGACGTACCGCCGCCAGCCGGTCTTCTTCGGCCGGGCGGAGCGGCCGCGGCGCCCATCGCCGCCGCCACCGCCGCCTCCCGGGCGCCCGGAACCGGGCCCGCCGGGGCCACCGGGACCACCGGTGCGCAGTGGCCTGGTGGGATCGGCGGGGACCGGGGAGCGCGTGCGCTGGGACGGAACGGCCGGCAGGCCGGGTCGTCCGACGACAGGCTCCGGCCTGGTCGGTGCGGGCCCGCTCGTCCGTGGTGGCCCGTACTCTCGTCCGTAATCGCTGTTGTAACTCACGCGACCTCGTTCACTGGGGTACGGCTCTTCCAATCCGTCCGACAGTACTGGGTTGCCATGTGAGCGGGATGGCTGCCGGGGGATACCGCGCTGGCCGCGCGGCTACTCCTGGACGCTCCTGTCCTGCTCGGAGCTGGCTTCCCCATGCCCCAGGACGTATGAGAGCGTCAGGTAGTTCCACGAACAACTTTGACACACTTCAACCACATACACCCGGAATTCACCGAATTCCCGGGCCATCGCCGGCAGCTCGTCCGTCGCCTTGACCCGCCCCGCGTAGCGGCCGAGCTCGTCACCGTAGACGTACGTGACATGCGTGAGCCGCTCCTTCCGGCAGACAGGACAGAGCTGATCGGTCGGCTCGCCATGGTACTTGGCGGCGCGCAGCAGGTAGGGGTGCGCGTCACAGGCCGAGTCGAGCGTCAGCCCGCCGGTCGAGAGCTCGGCCAATGTGGCCCGGCGGGCGAGCCCGTAGTCGACGACGAGCCGCTGGGACCACATGTCAGCAGAGTACGACGGACGGCAACCCCCTTCCCACCGGTGCTTGCGGACGGGTATCGCGTGGACGTATCTTCATGATGTATCGGCTCGATACATGAGGGCGATACATCTGAGCGAGAGATTCGAGCGGAGGGGCGATGAGAAGCAAGGCCGGCGTGCTGGAGCTCGCCGTGCTCGGCCTGCTCCATGAGTCGCCCATGCACGGGTACGAGCTGCGCAAGCGGCTGAACGCGCTGCTCGGCATGTTCCGGGCGTTCTCCTACGGGTCCCTCTACCCCTGCCTCAAGCAGCTGCTCGAACAGGGGCTGATCACCGAGGACGACAAGGAGCCGATCGCGGCGCGACCCGGCGGCACCCGACGCTCGAAGATCGTTTACAAGCTCACGGCAGACGGAAAGGAGCGGCTCCAGGAGCTGCTCTCCGAAGCCGGGCCCGCGTCCTGGGAGGACGAGGGATTCGGCGTGCATTTCGCCTTCTTCGCCCAGACCCGCGCCGACGTACGGCTGCGGATCCTGGAGGGCCGGCGCAGCCGGCTCGAAGAACGCCTGGAGAGCGTGCGTGCCGCGCTGGCCCGCACGCGCGAGCGTGTGGACAACTACACGCTCGAACTCCAGCAGCACGGGCTGGAGTCGGTCGAGCGCGAGGTCCGGTGGCTCAACGAGCTGATCGGGCGCGAGCGCGCACAGCAGTCAGATGAACAGGACGGCTGAGGGCGCTAGGACGTCCCCCCGCACCCAAGAAGAGAGCAAAGGAGAATCCGGATGGGTTCAGTGCGCGTGGCCATCGTCGGTGTCGGCAACTGCGCGAGCTCGCTCGTCCAGGGAGTCGAGTACTACAAGGACGCCTCGCCCGACACTCGTGTCCCTGGTCTGATGCACGTGCAGTTCGGCGACTACCACGTCGGTGACGTGGAGTTCGTCGCAGCCTTCGACGTGGACGCCAAGAAGGTCGGCCGCGATCTGTCCGAGGCGATCGTCGCCAGCGAGAACAACACGATCAAGATCTGCGACGTGCCGCCGTCCGGCGTGACCGTGCAGCGCGGCCACACCTACGACGGCCTGGGCGAGTACTACCGCGAGATCATCCAGGAGTCCGACGAGGACCCGGTCGACGTCGTCAAGGTCCTCAAGGACACCGGCGCTGACGTGCTCGTCTCCTACCTGCCGGTGGGCTCGGAGGAGGCGGACCGCTTCTACGCCCAGTGCGCCATCGACGCCGGCGTCGCCTTCGTCAACGCGCTGCCCGTCTTCATCGCCAGCGACCCGGCCTGGGCGCAGAAGTTCACCGACGCCGGCATCCCCATCGTCGGCGACGACATCAAGTCCCAGGTCGGCGCGACGATCACGCACCGGGTCATGGCCAAGCTGTTCGAGGACCGCGGGGTCGAGCTGCTGCGCACGTACCAGCTCAACTTCGGCGGCAACATGGACTTCATGAACATGCTGGAGCGCAAGCGCCTCCAGTCGAAGAAGATCTCCAAGACCCAGTCGGTCACCTCCCAGATCCCGCACGAGATGGCGAAGGCCGACGTGCACATCGGTCCGTCCGACCACGTGCCGTGGCTGGACGACCGCAAGTGGGCGTACGTCCGCCTGGAGGGCAAGTCTTTCGGCGACACGCCGCTGAACCTGGAGTACAAGCTGGAGGTCTGGGACTCCCCGAACTCCGCCGGCGTCATCATCGACGCGATTCGCGCCGCCAAGATCGCCAAGGACCGCGGCATCGGCGGCCCGATCCTGTCGGCCAGCTCCTATTTCATGAAGTCGCCGCCGGTGCAGTACAGCGACGACCAGGCCCGCGAGGCGGTCGAGGCTTTCATCCGCGGTGAAGTGGAAAGGTGAGGTGAGCCGAGGAGGCGAACCCGGCCGTTCAGCGCGGCAGGTGAGTCAGAGGGTCGGTCCGGGAAACGGATGAGCCCTGTGGGGGGTCCGTACGCGGTGCGCGCGGGCCCCTCGCGCATGTCCGCGGGACTCCGGGCGAGGTCCGCCGGCGCGTTCAGGGACTGTCGCTTTCGCCCGCATTTGGGACTGGAACGTACCCTGTCGTCAGCCGGTCCGGATGCCACGTTCGTAGGCCGGGTACGCCACGGACGGATCGGCGGCGCCGCGCGCCGGATCGGATCCGTCCGGCCGTGTCGCCGGGATCGGTGAGAGAAAAACGAGGAACAATTGGCGGAGGCGCCGCCAGGGCTACGCCGCAGTGAGTACGTCATGCAGTGCCCCACGACGGCCAGCACGGCCGGATGGAGGGCGTACATGTCAAGCGAAAAGACGGGGTTGAAGGCGGCTGCCGCCATCGGCACGCTCGCCGTCACCCTCGCCGCGTGTGGCGGAGGGGGCTCGAACGGCGGCTCTGACAACGGTACGCCCACGAAGGGTGGCACGCTGAAGATCTCCGGGTCGTCCCTGCCCGACCACATCGACCCCGCGAGCGCGTACAGCGCCGTGAACCAGGGCTTCTCGCGGAACTGGGCGCTCACGCTCTTCACGAACAAGGCGTCGAACAATTTCCAGGACACCATCCCGATCGTCCCGGACGCCGCGGCGGAGATCCCGACCAAGCAGAACGGCGGCATCAGCGCCGACGGGAAGACCTATACGATCAAGCTGCGGGACGGCCTGAAGTGGAACACCCGGCCGCCCCGGCCGGTCACCGCGGCCGATTTCGTCCGCGGGCTCAAGCGCACCTGCAACCCGGCGGCACCCGCCGGTGCGCCGTACTACACCGATCTGATCGTCGGCATGGCGGACTTCTGCAAGGGCTACGCCAAGGTGGACCCGAAGTCCGCCAGCGCGATGGCCGCTTACCAGGAAAGTCATGACATCTCCGGCTACACGGCCAAGGACGACAAGACCCTCGTCGTCACGCTGAAGCGGCCCGCCGGTGACTTCCTGAACATCATCGGCATGTCCTTCGCCTCGGCGGCGCCGAAGGAGTACGACAACTACATCCCGGACAGCAAGGAGTTCCGGGAGCACACGATCTCCGACGGCCCGTACCAGATGACCTCCTACAGCGAGAAGAAGTTCATCCTGGAACGGGACCCCGCCTGGGACGCCGCCGCCGATGAGCTGCGAAAGGCCTACGTCGACCGCATCGAGATCGACCTCGGCCAGGACTCCCCCGACCAGGTGCAGCAGCAGATCGAGCAGGGCACCGCCGATCTCGCCTGGGACCAGCCGGTGCCGACCTCGGCGATCCCGCGACTCGCCGAGGCCAAGGACCCGCGGTTCAGGATCCAGCAGACCCCGGCCGTGAACCCGTACATCGTGTTCAACCTGCTCAGCCCGAACGACGGCGGCGCGTTGAAGAAGAAGGAGGTCCGGCAGGCGATCGAGTACGCGATCGACAAGACCGCGATCGCCAAGAACTACGGAGGCGTGCACATCGCGCAACCGGTGCACTCGGCTGTGGCCCCGGGCAACGTCGGCTACCAGGCGGACTTCAACCCGTACCCGACGCCGAACGACGCCGGTGACCCGGCCAAGTGCAAGCAGATGCTCGCCCAGGCCGGCTACCCGAACGGGCTGACGCTGAAGTTCCCGTACCGCACCAACAGCAACCACCCGAAGAACGCCCAGTCGATCCAGGCGAACCTGCAGGCCTGCGGCATCACCGTGCAGATGACGCCGGACACCAACGGCGACTTCTACGGCAAGACGCTGGTCACCCCGGCCGACGCCAAGGCCGGCAAGTGGGACATCGCGGCGCCGGGCTGGGGCCCGGACTGGTACGGCAACAACGGCCGTTCCGGCCTGCAGCCGCTGTTCGACGGCCGCCAGTACGACCCGAACTCCGTCGACTACGGCGACTACAACAACCCGCAGGTCAACGCCCTGATCGACAAGGCGAACCAGGCGCAGACCCAGGCCGAGGCCCAGCAGGACTGGTTCCAGGTCAACAAGCTGGTGATGCAGGACGCGGCGATCGTTCCGCTGATCACACAGTCCTACACCACGTACCAGTCGAAGCGGGTGCGGGGCGCCCAGTTCCTCCCGGCGTTCCAGACGTACGACTACAGCCTCATATGGCTCTCCTAGAGCCGACCTGGTAAGACGGCCGGGTGCGCCGCCAGGACGCGGGCGTACCCGGCCATGACCATGCCGAGGGCGAGACGCGGTCCGGACCACATCCTCACTCTGGGTAACCTTCGATCGCACCTCACCTCGACGTGCGGCCCCTATCCCTGCTTCCCGAAGGGGAGGACATGAGCCTTCTCGAGGTCAAAGACCTAAAGGTCTCTTTCAACACCTCGGACGGCGTCGTACAGGCGGTTCGCGGAGTGACGTTCAGCGTGGACCGCGGGAAGACGCTCGGCATCGTCGGCGAATCCGGCTCCGGCAAGAGCGTGAGCACCCAGACCCTCATGGGTCTCACCCCGGGCGCGAAGGTCTCCGGGCAGGCCCTCTTCGAAGGCGAGGACCTGCTCTCGATGGGTCCCGACCGGCTCCGCCGCATCCGCGGCCCGCAGATCTCGATGATCTTCCAGGACCCGCTGTCCAGCCTGCACCCGCTGTTCAAGGTCGGCTGGCAGATCGTGGAGATGATCCGGACGCACGAGCCGGACGTCTCCAAGGCCGCCGCGCGGGGGCGCGCGATCGAGCTGCTCGGCATGGTCGGCATCCCGCAGCCCGACCGCCGCGTGGACGACTACCCGCACCAGTTCTCCGGCGGCATGCGCCAGCGCGCGATGATCGCCATGGCGCTCGCGCTGAACCCCAAGCTGATCATCGCGGACGAGCCGACGACCGCGCTGGACGCCACCGTGCAGGCACAGATCCTCGACCTGATGGTGCGCCTGCAGCGCGAGCTCGACACCGCCCTCATCGTGATCACGCATGACCTGGGCGTCATCGCCGACCTGGCCGACGACGTCATGGTCATGTACGCCGGCAAACCGGTCGAGCACACCGACCGGCGCACCCTCTACTACCGCCCGCACCACCCGTACACGGCCGGCCTGCTCCGGTCGATCCCCAGCGGCGTGAGCGCCCGCGGCGGCCGGCTGGTGCCGATCGCCGGGCAGCCGCCGAGCCTGATCAACCCGCCGTCCGGGTGCTCGTTCCACCCGCGCTGCCCGTACGTCATGGACCGGTGCCGCACCGACGAGCCGCCGCTGCGGGCCGTCGGCCCCGGCCACGCGTCCGCGTGCTGGCTGCCGGACCGGGCCGTCGGCCTGACCGCCGAGACCGAGGAGCAGCGGACCGCCGCCGCCAGGCAGGGCCGCAAGGAGGTGATCACATGACGCCCCCCACGACCGGCGACGTCCTCGTTAAGGTCGAGAACGCCCGCAAGCACTTCCCCATCAAGCAGGGGATCATCTTCAAGCACGAGGTGGCGCGGGTGCACGCCGTCGACGGCGTCGACCTGGAGGTGCGCCGCGGCGAGACCCTCGGCGTCGTCGGCGAGAGCGGCTGCGGCAAGTCGACCCTCGCCCGCTGCATCACCGGCCTGTATCCGCTGACCAGCGGCCGCATCCTGTTCGAGGGCGAGGACATCGGCCGAACGCCCGGCAAGGCGTTCCGCCGCGACGTCCAGATGATCTTCCAGGACCCGTACGGCTCGCTGAACCCGCGCCGCCGCGTCGGCTCGATCATCGGCGATCCGTTCGACATCCACGGCATCGCCGACGGCGCCGAGCGCAAGAGGCGGGTGCAGGAGCTGATGGAGCTCGTGGGCCTCAACCCCGAGCACTACAACCGCTTCCCGGCCGAGTTCTCCGGCGGCCAGCGGCAGCGCATCGGGGTCGCTCGCGCGCTCGCGCTCAAGCCGAAGCTCATCGTGTGCGACGAGCCGGTCTCCGCGCTGGACGTGTCGATCCAGGCCCAGGTCATCAACCTGCTCAAGGACCTGCAGGACGAGCTCGGGCTGACCTACATCTTCATCGCGCACGACCTGTCGGTGGTGCGGTACGTCTCCGACCGGGTCGCCGTGATGTACCTCGGCAAGATCGGCGAGACGGCCGCGGCCCAGGAGCTGTACGAGCGGCCGCGCCACCCGTACACGAACGCGCTGCTGTCGGCGGCGTCCGTCACCGACCCCGACGCCGCGGAGCGACGCGAGCGGATCATCCTGACCGGCGACGTGCCATCGCCGATCAAGCCGCCGGCCGGCTGCCGCTTCCACCCGCGCTGCCCGAAGGCGCAGGCCGTCTGCGCGACCGAGGAGCCGGCGCTGATCGCCCGCGACGGCGACGGCGACGCCGAGGGCCACCTGACCGCCTGCCACTTCCCGGTCCAGGTGGGCGAGCACCTCGGCCGGGCACGGCCCGGCATCGCGCAGGAGTCCACCGAGCCGACTCTGGGGGTGACCGAATGAGTCTCAGCGAGCTCACCGCCGACACCATCCCGGCCGACGCCGAGGCGCCCGGTCGCAGGATCGAGGGGCGCAGCCCGTTCCGGCTGGCCATGTCGCGGCTCATGCACGACAAGATGGCGGTCGCCTCGGTCGTCGTGCTGGTGTGCATCGTCCTGTTCGCGATCTGCGCCCCGCTGATCGCCTCGATCACGCACCACCCGTACTACGCCCAGTACCCCGACCAGGCCCGCGACTCGTGGGGCCTGCCGGTGGGGCCGAACAAGAAGTTCTGGCTCGGTGCCGACCCGCTGGGCCGCGACGTGCTGGTGCGCGCCGCGTACGGCGCCCGGATCTCGCTGGTCGTCGGCGTGGCCGCGACGCTGCTCGCCACGATCACCGGGGTGACGGTCGGCACGCTGGCCGGGTTCCTCGGCGGCGCGGTCGACACCGTCCTCGCCCGGTTCATGGACGTCGTGCTGTCCTTCCCGTACCTGCTGGTCGCCATCGTGATCGCCACGACGTTCCGGCCGCACTCGACGTGGGTCAGCATGGTGGTGACGATCTCGGTGATCGCGTTCTTCTCGTTCGCGGCCATGGCCCGCATCGTCCGCGGCCAGGTCATGTCGCTGAAGGAGAAGGAGTTCATCGAGGCCGCCCGGTCGCTGGGCGCGAGCCGCTGGCGCATCATGCGGATCGACATCCTGCCGAACCTGGTCGCGCCGGTCACCGTGCTCGCCTCGCTGCTGGTGCCGACGTCGATCGTCTTCGAGGCGACGCTGTCGTTCCTCGGGGTCGGCATCCAGCCGCCCATGCCGAGCTGGGGCAGCATGCTGGGCGACGCCGACTATCGCACGTCGCTGTGGCTGCTGTTCGTGCCCGGCGGGCTGCTGCTGCTGACCACCCTGGCGTTCAACCTGCTCGGAGACGGCATCCGCGACGCGTTCGACCCGCGCAGCGAACGTCTCATCAGCCGAAAGTAGGCCAGCGATGTTCCGATTCATCATCCGGCGGATCCTGTTCGGCGTCCTCGTCCTGTGGCTGGTCACGACCACCGTCTTCTGCCTGCTCCACCTGGCTCCGACGCCGGTGGCGCGCGTGATCGCCGGCCCGCGGGCGTCCACGGCGACGGTGCAGCAGATCCAGCACAACCTCGGCCTCGACCGGCCGTTCCTCGTCCAGTACTGGGACTTCCTGCGCAATACCTTCACCGGGAACCTGGGCTACTCCTACGTCACCCAGTCGAAGGTGTCGTCGCTGATCGCCGACCGGTTGCCGGCCACGCTGTGGCTGGTGTTCGGCGCCGCGGTGCTGTGGTTCGTGGGCGGCATCATGACGGGCGTGCTCAGCGCCACCCGCGCCCGGAGCGTCCTCGACCGCGTCTCGACGGTGTTCGTGCTGATCGGGCTGTCGATCCCGCCGTTCCTCATGGCGCTGCTGCTGCCGTTCTTCTTCATCACGAAGTTCGGCGACATCGGCATCCACCTGTTCCAGACCGGGCAGTACGTCTCACCGTTCGACGACTTCACCGGCTTCCTGCAGCACATGATGCTGCCGTGGATCGCGCTGGCGTTCCTCATCGTCGCCACCTACACGCGGCTCACCCGCGGGTCGATGATGGACGTCCTCGGCGAGGACTACATCCGCACCGCGCGGGCCAAGGGCCTGTCGGAGCGGCGGGTCATCTACCGGCACGGCCTGCGGGCCGCGCTGACCCCGGTGGTCACCCAGCTCGGCGTCGACCTCGGCGCGCTGATCGGCTCGACGATCGTCACCGAGAAGGTGTTCGGCCTGCAGGGCATCGGCCAGCTCGTCTACAACTCGATCGTGCAGGGCGACACGCCGGTGATTCTGGGCGTGACGCTGCTGACGGCGCTGTTCGTGGTCGTGGCGAACCTCATCGTGGACATCGGCTACTCGTTCCTGGACCCCCGCGTCCGCGTCGAGTGACCGGCACCGCCCGGTCGAGGCCGCCTGCCGGAGCCCCGCGCTCCGCCGGGCGGCCTCTTCCCTTCCCCGGCACGACGTCTTCCCGGACACCTCCCCGGTCGCCATCCCGGACGCCCTTCCCGGCGCCTGCCCGGAACGGGTCGCCCAGCGGGGACCGTTAGGCTGGCAGCGTGTCCTACGCCGCCGACCTGCACCTGGTGATCCGGGGGCAGGGCTTCCGGCGCCTCCTCGCCACACGGGTCGTCTCGGCGCTGGCCGACGGCGTCTTCCAGGTCGGCGTGGCCGGATACGTCCTGTTCTCTCCCGAGCAGCAGGCCACCGCGGCCGAGGCGGCGGCGACCGCGGCCGTGCTGCTGCTGCCCTACTCCATCCTCGGCCCGTTCGCCGGGGTGTTCATCGACCGCTGGCGGCGCCGCCAGATCCTCGCGTTCGCGCCGCTGCTGCGCGCGCTCGCGGTCGTCGTGACCGCCGCGCTGCTCGCCCGCGGCGACGACGGCATGCCGTTCTTTCTCGCCGCGCTCACCGTGCTGGCGATCAACCGGTTCTTCCTGTCCGCGCTGTCCGCCGCGCTGCCCCGGGTCGTGTCCGAGCCCGAGCTGATCACGGCCAACGCCGTGTCGGTCACCTCCGGCACGATGATGACCTTCGGCGGTGCGGGCGCCGGCTACCTGCTGCGGCTGGCGTTCGGCGCCGACCGCCACGGCACCGCGCTGGTGCTGCTCGCCGCCGCGCTGGCGTATGTGTTCACCGCGCTCGCCGCGACCACGATGGACCGCGACCTGCTCGGCCCGGAGGCCGGCGCCGCGCCGCCGCGCACCCGCGAGGCGCTGCGCGAGGTCGTGCACGGCCTGCTCGACGGCGCGCGGCACGTGCGGGAGCGGCGCCCGGCCGCCGCCGCGCTCGGCGCCATCGGCGCGCACCGCTTCCTCTACGGCATCGCGACGATCATGACGGTGCTGCTGTTCCGCAACTATTTCTCGGACAGCGTCACGGCCGGGATGGGCGGGTTCGCGCTCGTGCTCGTCGTGTCGGGCGCCGGATACTTCCTCGCCGCCGTGGTCACCCCTACGGTCACCGAGCGGATCCGCAAGGAGACCTGGATCGCCGCGCAGCTCGGCATCGCGGCCGTCGCCGAGCTGGTGTTCGCCGCGCCGTTCGCCCGTTCCCCCTACGTCGCCGGTGCGTTCGTGCTCGGCCTGATGGCGCAGGGCGTGAAGCTGTGCGTGGACACGATCGTGCAGACGACCGTGGCCGACGCCTACCGCGGCCGGGTCTTCTCCTTCTACGACATGATCTTCAATGGCCTGTACGTCGCCGGGTTCGCGGTCGCGGCGGCGATGCTGCCGCCCACCGGCCGCTCGTACCCGGCTCTGGCCCTGATCGGCGGCGGCTACACGCTGGCCGCCATCGCGTACAGCGTCGTCCGGCGCAGCGCCCGCCCCGAACCGGCCGTGGCCCGCCCGGCCGCCGGCCACCGCTGAGACGACCACCGCTGAGACGACCACAGGGGAAACGGCCCAGGGGCTGCGGGCGGGGCCGGGCGACGATCGGGCGGACCGTACGGCGGGCCGTCCGGACGGCGGCGCGGCGCCGTCAGGGAGCGGCGGTTCCGGCGGCGGCGACCATGGCGGTGGTGATCTGGCCGATCTCCGCGGGCGTGCAGACGTACGGCGGCATCGTGTAGATCAGGTTGCGGAACGGGCGCAGCCACACGCCGTGCGCCATCGCGGTGTCCTGCACGGCGGCGACGTCGACCGGCCGCACCGTCTCGATCACTCCGATCGCGCCCAGCACCCGCACGTCCGCGACACCGGGCAGACCCCGCGCGGGTTCGAGTCCGGTGATGAGCAGATGCTCGATCCGCGCGACCTCGGCCTGCCAGTCACGTTCCAGCAGCAGCTCGACGGACGCCGTCGCGACGGAACAAGCCAGCGGATTGGCCATGAAGGTCGGGCCGTGCATGAGCACGCCGGCCTCACCGTCGCTGATGCCGCGGGCCACCCGGTCCGTGCACAGCGTCGCCGCCATCGTCAGGTAACCGCCGGTCAGCGCTTTGCCTACGCACATGATGTCCGGCGACACGTCGGCGTGCCCGGCGGCGAACAGCGTCCCGGTGCGCCCGAAACCGGTGGCGATCTCGTCGAAGATCAGCAGCGTGTCGAAGGCGTCGGCGAGGTCCCGGAACAGCCGGAGGTACTCGGGGTGGTAGAAGCGCATGCCGCCGGCGCCCTGCACGACCGGCTCGACGATGATCGCGGCCAGCTCGCCCGCGTGCGATTCGACCAGGGCGGCCAGCTCGGCCGCGTAGCCGTCCTCGAACCCGGCGGGCGGCGGCGGCGCGAAGACGTGCCGCGGCAGCACGTCGGCGAACAGGTGGTGCATGCCGCCGACCGGGTCGCAGACCGCCATCGCGCCGAAGGTGTCGCCGTGGTAGCCGCCGCGGACGGTGCACAGCCTGCTCTTGCCGGGGCGGCCGCGCGACCGCCAGTACTGCAGCGCCATCTTGATCGCGACTTCGACGGACACCGACCCGGAATCGGCGAAGAACACCTTCGTCAGCGGCTCCGGCGTGATGCGCACCAGCAGCCGCGCCAGCCGTACGGCGGGTGCGTGCGTGAGGCCGCCGAACATGACGTGCGCCATGTCGCCGAGCTGACGGGTGATGGCGGCGTCGAGCACGGGGTGGGCGTACCCGTGGATCGCGGCCCACCAGGACGCCATGCCGTCGACGAGCCGCCGGCCGTCGGCGAGCGTCAGGCAGGCCCCCCGGGCCGAGGTCACCGCGTGCACGGGCGTGGCCGCGGGGCTGGACGCGTAGGGATGCCAGATGTGCTCGCGGTCGAACGCGAGCAGCTCCTCGGGTGCCATGCGAACCGATGATCGCACCATCGCCGACGTCGCCGCAGGCCACCCCGGCGAACGGCGCGGCGTCACTCCTGGCCGCGCGCCCATTCGCGCAGCGCCTCGGCGGCGGCCTCCTTACCGATCGGCCCGCGGTCGAGGCGCAGGTCGAGCAGGAACTTGTAGGCGCGCCCGACGGCGGGGCCGGGCTTGATGCCGAGGATCTGCTGGATCTCGTTGCCGTCGAGCTCCGGGCGGATCTTCGCCAGCTCCTCTTCCTTCTCCAGGCGGGTGATCCGGCGTTCGAGGTCGTCGTAGGTGCGGGCGAGCGCCGCGGCCTTGCGGCGGTTGCGGGTGGTGCAGTCGGCGCGGGTGAGCTTGTGCAGCCGGGGCAGCAGGTGACCGGCGTCGCGCACGTAGCGGCGCACCGCCGAGTCGGTCCACTCCCCGGTGCCGTACCCGTGGAAGCGCAGGTGCAGCTCGACCAGCCGGGACACGTCATTGACGACATCCTTGGGGTAGCGCAGGGCGGTGAGGCGGCTGCGGGCCATCGCGGCGCCGACCACCTCGTGGTGGTGGAACGTCACGCGGCCGCCGGGCACGAACGAGCGGGTCTTCGGTTTGCCGATGTCGTGCAGGAGCGCGGCCAGCCGCAGGATGAGGTCGGGGCCGTCGTCCTCCTGGGCGATGGCCTTGTCCAGGACGATCAGGGAGTGCTCGTAGACGTCCTTGTGCCGGTGGTGCTCGTCGATCTCCAGGCGGAGCTTGGGCAGCTCGGGCAGCACCCGGTCGGCCAGGCCGGTGTCGACGAGCAGGGCCAGGCCGGCACGCGGATGCGCGGCGCAGATCAGCTTGGACAGCTCGTCGCGGATCCGCTCGGCGGAGACGATCTCGATGCGGCCGGCCATCTCGGTCATCGCGGCGACGACGGGCGGGGCGACCGTGAAGCCGAGCTGGGCGGCGAAGCGGGCCGCGCGCAGCATGCGCAGGGGGTCGTCGCCGAAGGAGTCCTCCGGCCGGCCCGGCGTGCGGATCAGCTTGTCGCGCAGATCGCGCAGGCCGCCGTACAGGTCGACGAAGTCGTATCCGGGCAGCCGGGCGGCCATGGCGTTCACCGCGAAGTCGCGGCGGGCGAGGTCGTCCCCGAGCGAGGTGCCGTAGGCGACCGCGGGCTTGCGCGACTTCGGGTCGTAGGCCTCGCTGCGGTACGTCGTGATCTCGAGCTGGTGGTCGCCCTTGCGCAGGCCCACCGTGCCGAACTCGATGCCGATCGTCCACACGGCGTCCGCCCAGCCCTCGACGATGCGGAGCACCTCCTCGGGGTGGGCGTCGGTCGTGAAGTCGAGGTCGCTGACCGTACGCCCGAGCAGGGCGTCGCGGACCGGCCCGCCGACGAGTGCCAGCTCGTGGCCGGCCGCGGCGAACCGGCGGCCGAGGGCCTCGGCGAGCGGGGTGACGCGGCGCAGCAGCTCGCCGACCGCCGCGTGCTGGTCAGAGGTGAGGTCGTCGTCCTTCGGCACGGCACCCGAGCGTAGGTCCTCGCACGTGACCCGCAAAACACGAATCGCACGGAGGTAGATCCGCTAATCACCCGAAATGAGGGTAAATTCGCAGGACGAGGCCACGGAGAACACGATGAAGGACGCACTCGCCATCCATCGCCTGTTGCTAGAGCACCAGACGGCCCACGAGATCGTGCAGTTGCCAAGGCCGATCACCTGCGCCGACGAGCTGCCCGAGACCCTCGGGCTGCCCCCGGAGCGCTGCCTGTGCGTCCGCGTGTACGCGTCCTGCGGCGGAGGAGGCACGATGCCCGTGGCGGCCAAGCCCTGCGACCTGATCGCCGTGCTCGTCACCGCGGGCACCCGCCCGGACGCCGACGTCGTCGCCGACGCGGTCGCCGTGCCCGCCGTATGCCCGGCGCCCTGCGACCTGATCAACGAGATCACCGACTACGCGGCCGACCTCGTGGCGCCGCTCCTGCTTCCGGCCGAGATGCCGATGCTGGTCGACCAGCGCGCCGTGAGCGTCGACGAGGTCGTCTACACGGCCACCGGAGAGCCGTGCACCGCGCTGGGCATCCACACCCTCGACCTGTTCGCCCTCTGCGACGTCAAGCCGGTGCCGATCCGCTGCACAACCGGGGACGGCGCCCCGGACACCGAAGCTCGGTGACCGAAGCGGCATGAGCGGCCACTACGATTGCCGCCGTGTCCCGTCAGCGCAGACCGACTCGCCGACGGCCCCTCGGCCCGCCGGGCCGTCACCGTGAGGAGACGTCGGCGGGCGGGCTGGTCGTCGACGTATCGGGCGCTCCTCGGGCGGTGCTGATCGCCCGGTACGACCGTACGGGCCGGCTCCAGTGGTCGCTGCCGAAAGGGCACGTCGAGGCCGACGAGACGATCGAGGAGGCGGCGGTGCGCGAGGTGGAGGAGGAGACCGGCGTCCGGGGCCGGATCGTCGCCGCCCTGGGCGCGATCGACTACTGGTTCTCCGCGGGCCGGCTCCGCGTCCATAAGACGGTGCACCACCACCTGCTGCTCGCCGAGGGCGGCGAGCTGTCCGACGGCGACGACGAGGTCGCCGCGGTCGCCTGGGTACCGCTGGACGAGGTGGCCGACAGGCTCGCCTACGACGACGAGCGGCTGCTCGTGGCCAAGGTTCCGGACCTCCTCGCGGACGCCAGGTGAAACGGCTGCTCGCCCTTGCGGTCCCGCTGCTGCTGAACGGCGGACCGGCGATCGCCGCGCCCGCCCCGCCGGGACACCATGCGGCCCGCACGCACGCCTCCCGCGACCGCCAGCCGACCGGGCGGTACCCGGTCTCGGTCGTCATCAGCGGCATCACGCCCCGTTACGTCACCAAGCCGACGACGACGCTCCGGCTGCACGGCCTCCTGCAGAACGGGTCCGGCACCTCCTACCAGCGGCTTTCGGTTCGCCTGCGGTTCGACACCCACCCGCTGACCAGCCGCGGCGCGCTGGAGGCGTACGCCGAGGGCAAGGGTGCCGACCCCGTGTCGGCGGGGCCGTCCGTGCCGCTGCCGTCCGCGCTGCCCTCCGGCGGGCAGCAGCAGTGGCTGCTGTCGATGCAAGCCCGCCAGATGGGACTGCGTCTGTTCGGCGTCTACCCGATCGAGGTGGAGGTGGACGGCCCGTCCGGGGTGATCGGGCGCCAGCGGACCTTCATCACGTACTACCCCAAGGGAACGAACGCCCAGAAGACCCGGATCTCCTGGATCTGGCCCGTCGTCGACCAGCCGCACCGCGCGGACGACGCGACGTTCACCGACACCGAGCTCGAACGCGAGTTCGGCAGCGGGCGGCTCGACCGCCTGGTCACCACGGCCGCCCGCACCCGCACCCCCATCAGCTGGCTCGTCGACCCGGCGCTGGTCGACGACGCGGTGGCGATGTCCGACAAGAACGGCTACACGGTCAAGAGCGACGTGCACCGCGCCCCCAGCGCCGCGGCGGCGACCTGGCTCAGCCTGCTGCGCGGCGCCACCGCCCAGAAACCCCTCATCGCGACGCCGTACGCCGACGCCGACGTCCTCTCGCTGTCGCGGGCCGGCATGCGCGGCGACATCCGCAGCGCCACCGAGGCCGCCACCGCGAAGATGACGGCGGCGCACATGATCGGCCCGACCACCTCGGTCGCCGTGCCGCCCGACGGCCTCGCCGACCAGCGGACGCTGTCGAACCTGGTCTCCGCCGGCGACCGCACGATCCTGCTGGACAGCACGATCCTGCCCGACCTGCAGGCCCAGATCACCAGCGATCCCCTCACCCGGCAGACCATCCATGGCACCAAGGTGAACCTCATCGCCTTCGACGACACGCTCAGCAAGGTCGTCGGCGACCGTGACACGCGCTCCCCCGGCGGCACCGTCCTCGCCGAGCAGCGCTTCCTGGCCGAGACCGCGATGATCACCGGTGAGGCGCCGTTCCGCGGGCGGACCGTCGTGGTCGTGCCACCGCGGCGCTGGGACCCTGATCCGGCGTTCGCCCGGTACCTGCTGGACGCGTCGGCGACCGCGCCCTGGCTCAAGGCCGTCGCGCTGAAAGACGTCCAGTCGATGCGTCCGGTGACCCGCACGCTGCAGGCGCAGAAGCTGGACGCGGGCCTGTCCCGGCACTTCCTGCGCCAGGTGAAGTACCTCGGCGCGCGGATCCGGCAGTTCACGGCGATCTTCCAGCCGCCGCAGAGCGGATTCGTGCTCGGCGTGCCGCGCATGGAGTCGTCGGCGTGGGACGACCAGACCAGCGCCGGCACCGCGCTGCGGCAGACGCTGGACGACGAGCTCTCCGCGGCGGCCGGCAAGATCAGGGTGCTGAACGACAGCTCAACGCTGGCCGGGCGGTCGGGGCGCATCCCGATCACCATCTCCAACGGCCTCGACCACGGCACGGTGCAGGTGCGGGTGCACGCCTACTCGCAGAACGACACGCGGCTGCAGGTCGAGGGCGGCGACCAGACGATCACCCTCGATGCGGGCCACAAGGACCAGGTCACGCTGTACATGAAGGCCGCGGCCAACGGACCCGCCTACGTCAACCTCGACCTGCTCGCGCCCGACGGCCGGCCCTTCGGGGACACCCACGTCCTGCGGGTGCGCGCGACCGGCTACGGGCGGACCGCCCTGCTCATCACCGGCGTCTCACTTGCCGTACTCTTCCTCGGCGTCGGCGTCCGGATCATCCGGCGCCGGGGAAACGGAGCGGAGGAGACCAGTGCCTGAGGCGGAGCCGACCCCCGAGGTCGCGACCACGCGCGTCGACCTGCCGGCGATCTCCCCCGAGGAGCCCACGGAGGAGCCGGCCCGCGGGCGCGGCGCGAGCGGCCTGCTGAAGTCAAGCGCCGTCATGGCGCTGGGCACGATCGCCTCCCGGGCCACCGGGTTCATCCGCACCGCAGTGATCGTCATCGCGCTGGGCACCGGCCCGCTCGGCGACGTGTACAACACCGCCAACACCTTCCCCAACCAGATCTACGACCTGCTGCTCGGGGGCGTCCTCACCGCGGTGCACGTGCCGATGCTGGTCCGGGCGCTGGAGAAGGACCGCAAGTACGGCGAGGAGTACGAGGCGCGGCTGCTCACCATCGTGCTCGGCAGCCTGCTCGCACTCACCGGCATCGCGATGCTGTGCGCCCCGCTGCTGGTCGACATCTCCGCCAGCGCCTACCACAAGCAGCAGCACGACCTCGCCGTACTGTTCGCGCTGTTCTTCCTGCCGCAGATCTTCTTCTACGGGGTCGGCGCGCTGGCCGGAGCGTCGCTGAACGCCCGCGGCAGCTTCGCCGCGCCGATGTGGACGCCGGTGCTGAACAACATCGTCGTCATCCTGGTCGGCGGGGCGTTCCTGTTGGTGGCCGGTCCGGGCGTGACGCCCGGCACCATCACGCACACCGAGGTCGTGCTGATCGCGGGCGGCACCACGCTCGGCATCGTGGTGCAGACGGTGGCGATGTGGCCGTCACTGCGCAAGGTGGGCTTCCGCTTCCGCCCGCGGTTCGACTTCCGCCGCGAGGAGCTGGCCCCGGTCGGCGGCATGGCGCTGTGGACGCTGATGTACGTCGCCATCCAGCAGGTCGGCTTCGTGGTCAACACCAACATCGCCAACGGCGCGGGCGTGCGGGGCAAGCAGGAGGGGCTGCCGTACGGCGTCGGGCTCACCCCGTGGAGCAACGCCTACCTGCTGTTCCAGCTCCCGTACGCGATCGTCGGCGTGTCGGTGGTCACGGCGCTGCTGCCGCGCATGAGCCGGCACGCCTCCGAGAAGCGGCTCGACCTGGTCCGGGAGGACATGTCCTCGGCGCTGAACCTGTCGTCCGCGGTGATCGTGCCGTCGGCGGCGCTGCTGTTCGCGCTGGCGCCGGAGCTGACCACGCTGTTCTTCGCGCACGGTTCCACGCACATCTCGTCGGCGCTGGTGATCGCGAACGTGCTGCAGGCGTTCACGTTCGCGCTCGTCCCGTTCGCGGTCTACCAGCTGCTGCTGCGGGTCTTCTACGCGCTCGCCGACACGCGCACGCCCGCGCTGATGGCGGTCTTCAACGTGGCGATCAGCATCACGATCGCGGTGATCGGCTATCACACGCTGCCGACCGAGATGATCACCGAGGGGATCTCGATCGCACTGGGCATCTCCTGGACGTTCGGCTGCGTCGTCGCGGCCGTGATCCTACGCCGCCGGTTGTCGGGTCTGGGCGCCCGGCACATCGTCGCCACGCACGTCAAGATCGTCATCGCGACCGTGCCGGCGTTGCTGTTCGCGCTGGCGATCCATCAGCTGACGTTCAGGTTGTTCTACTACAACATCGTCTCGTCGCTGGGCGCCCTGGTCGTCGGCGGGATCGGAGCCGTTGCCCTGTATGCGGTGGTAGCGCGCAAATTGCGGGTGGCTGAGGTGGAAACCCTGTATCGAACCGTGATGGCCAGGTTGCCGGGACGTGGGGCGAGTTAGGAGAAGCTGCCCGTATGGTGGAGGTGCGCGATCAGGGGCGGGTGTAACCCGATGGAGACCTCCGTGCGTCCTACCATCAGGCGGAGTGGACAACGTTTCTTCCCGCCCCCGACGGAGCGAGGAGGATCGAAGGCGTAAGGGAGCCGGGGCACGGAAAATGGGAAGCGATCACCTGGACCGGACGCCGCGTTGAGTACGTCCGTCATAGAGCCTGGGACCCGCCTCGCCGGTCGCTACCGTCTGGACGACCGGGTGAGCGAAGCGGGCGGTTCGACGTTCTGGAAGGCGACGGACGAGATCCTGGCCCGGTCCGTCGCGGTGCTCACCTTCGACCCCGGATTCCCCCGCGTCAGCGAGGTCGTGACGGCGGCCCGGGCCGCCAGCCGGCTCACCGACCCGCGGCTGACCCAGGTCTTCGACGCCGAAGACGCCGGCGAGCGCGCGTACGTCGTGAGCGAGTGGGTCACCGGCGAAACCCTGAACGACCTGCTCGCGCACGGGCCGATGGAGCCCGACCGCGCTGCGGCGTTCCTCCTGGAGGCGGCCGAGGCGCTCACCTCCGCGCACGCCGCCGGCCTGGCCCACCTCTGCCTCACCCCGCACAACCTCGTCTGGACCAGCAGCGGTACGGTCAAGATCACCGGCCTGGGCGTCGAAGCCGTGCTGTCGGGGGCCACCTCCGACACGCAGGCGCTGGACGACGCGCGCGGCCTCGGCAAGATGCTGTACGCCGCGCTGACCGGCTACTGGCCGGGCGGGGAGAACACCGGCCTGCAGGCCCCGCCGACCGGCGCCGACGGGCGCGCCCTGCCGCCCGGACAGGTCCGCGCGGGCATCCCGCACAACCTCGACTCGATCGTCTGCCGCACCCTCGGGCTCCCCGCGCACGGATCGCAGGGGCCGCTGGAGTCGCCGGCGGCCTTCGCCGACGCCGTCTCCCGCGTCCCCCGCTCGCCGCTGCCGTTCGTGCCGCTCGTGGGCTCGACCCCGCCGGCCGTGGTGCCGCGCCCGGAGACGCAGGAGCACACCCGGGCGATGACGACGCCAGCGCCGGTACCGTCGGCGCAGACCGTCCCGGACAGCGCGCGGATACGGCACCGTGCGCCTGCCCGCCAGGCGTACGAGCGCACCGTGGACCACGGCCACGATGGCGGCCATGGCGGGCACAGGAGCCCGGCCGGCGGCCGCGGACCGGTCAGCAGGCCCGCGCTCGCGGTCGCCGCCGTGATCGCCGTGGTCGTCCTGGCGGTCGGCGGATGGGGCCTGAGCAGGCTCGGCGGCAACGGCGGCGAACCCCGGTCGCGGCCCCCGGCGACGGCCTCCCGGTCGTCGGCGCCGTCCACCCAGGTGCTGCAGCCCGTCGGTGCGCACGCCTACAACCCGCCACCGCATCCCGACGGCTCGGCCGACCAGGGCACCGGCAAGGCCATCGACGCCAGCAAGTCGAGCTCCTGGAAGACCCAGTACTACTTCGACGATCAATTCGGCAGGCTCCGGAAGGGCGTCGGGCTGGTCATCGACATGGGCAAGGCGGTGACCGTCGACAAGGTCACCGTCACCATGCCCAGTGGCACGCCCGGCACCGTCGAACTCCACGTCGGCGACGCGGGCACCAACGCCGACACGACGGTCGCCGCCTCAACGGCCGCATCGGGCACGTTCGATCTGAGCGGCCGGCCCACCGAAGGCCAGTACGTCACGCTCTGGTTCACGAAGCTGCCCAACGTCAACGGCAAGTTCCAGATCTTCGTGAAAGACGTGAAGGTCGCCGGCACGGGCTGACCGCGCCGGCGAGTCCCGACGTCGGCGGCCGGACGAGCCGGGTCTCGCCGGTCAGCGCCGGAGGCGGCGCACGCACCCGTCGAATCGGGCTGAATAACGTGGTGATCACGGAATGGGGTGATCCGCTCACGCTGGGCGTGATCGGCTGCCGAGGGCTACCATCGTGACCGTGCTGAGCGCCCCCCGACACGCCGGATCCCGCATCCGCCGGCCCTGCCGGCGCGGCGGCCGGGCACGCCATGGCGCCACGGGGGTCGCCACGGGGAGCGCACGACGAATGCGGCGGACCATCGGCGGGGTCGCCGGTTACGGAGCGGGCTGACGGGATATGGCGGTCATGCGCGGGGGACGTCCGGTGGAGGCCGTCCCGGACAAGGAACTGCTGTCACGGCACGCGTGCGGAGACCCGTACGCGTTCGCCGAACTGGTCCAGCGGCACCGCGACCGCATGTGGGCGGTGGCGCTGCGCACCCTCGGCGACCAGGAGGAGGCGGCGGACGCGCTGCAGGACGCGTTCCTGTCGGCCTACCGCGCCGCCGGCCGGTTCCGCGGCGACGCGGCCGTCACCACCTGGCTGCACCGCATCGTGGTCAACGCCTGCCTCGACCGGCTGCGGCGCCGGTCAGTCCGTCCGGCCATCCCACTGGGCGACGACGCGACGCTCGACTCCGTCGCGCCCAAGAACGCCGACCCCACGTCGGCGCACGAGCTGTCCCTCGACGTGAACGAGGCGCTGCAGCACATACCCTTCGAGCAGCGGGCCGCGCTCGTGCTCGTCGACATGATGGGGTATGCCGTAGATGAGGCTGCGCGGGTTCTGGAGGTCCCACCAGGCACGATCAAGAGCCGGTGCGCACGGGGGCGAGCACGCCTCGCACCGCTTCTCGGCCATCTGCGGAACCACGGACGCGGCTCGTCCGTCGAACCTGCGGAGGAAGGAGGTGGCACAACCGCGTGACTGCCGCACACCTCGACTACGATGCGCTGGCCGACCTCGCCGAGGGGATTCTCGACGAGGATGCGGCCGCGTCCGCGCGGGCACACCTGTCCGACTGCGCCCGATGCCGCGACCGCGCCGCCGAGGTCGCGGAGGTGACCCGCGTTCTCGCAGAGGCGCCCGTTCCGCCGATGCCGGCGCACCTCGTCGAACGCCTCGACGCGGCAATCGCCGCCGAAGCCGCCTCGCACGTGCCCGGCCACCGCCGCGCCCGCCGGTTTCAGTTCTTGGCGGCGGCCGCTGCCGCCGTAGTCGTCGTGGGCGGCGGCGGCGTGGTCGCCCGCACGGTTCTGAACAGCGGAGGCGCCGACAGCGCGGCCGTCTCCCAGCGCCCGGTGGAGGAGCCTTCTCGACCCGACGCGCGGGGCGCGCGACCCCGGCCGCAGGCGGCGAAGTCCGCTCCGTACACCGCGATTCACAGCGGCCGCCGGTACACCTCCGCGGGCCTGGAATCGCAGGTCGCCGCGGCGCTGTCCACCAGCCCGTCCGCCGCACAACACGTCCTGAGCGCCGCTCCGGGTCTCGACGGCTGCGTCGAGCGTGTGAGCGGCGGCAAGCCGCCACTGCTCGTCGACTCCGCGACGTACGACGGCCGGCCGGCGACGATCATCGCGCTGCCGGGCGTCGACACCCATCAGGCCGACGTCTGGGTCGTCGGCCCGCGCTGCTCGGCCACCGACACCGACATCATCGCCCATCGCCAGATCACCCGCTGACACCGAGCAGCCCGGGCGGCATGGACGCTCTCCCGGCGCGGCCCGCTGCCGGGCCGGTGGTCGGCGAGCGAACCACCGTCGACTCTATCCGTCCGGCCCGCGCGCCGGCGCCGCCCGGCGGTCCCCGCGGCGCTCGTCGGCGGGCGACCGCCGTCCGCGTCTTCCGTTCCCAGCGTTCCCAACTTGCTCAATCTTTTTCGGCTTTCTCAGCGTTCTCAGCGCGGCTCCAGTGCGGCCCCGGCGCCGGTGGTCGCCCTTCCGCGTTACGGCCGGCCGGCGTGTCGTCGCCTAGCGGCCGGCCCGCCGCTGCAGGGATGCGGTGGGTGCCGCGGCGGTTGTGCCGGTCAACGTCTCGCCGCCGACTGTCCGAGGGGCGGTCCTGCTCTCGCCTCGGCTTTTTCTCAGTTCCCGGCGGTCAACCGGGCGGTGCCCGGACCGGTGCTGACGGCGCGCGGCGGCGGCCTGCGGCGGCCGTGCCGGTGGCGTCTGCGGGAATCCCCGCGCCCTAGGATCGGTTTACGTCACTGCGAGCGAGGGTGACGCGGCGGAGGGGCGGCTTCGCCGACGCGATCGAGGAAAGGCACTGCGGTGAGTGACGTCCGGAATGTGATCATCATCGGCTCCGGGCCGGCGGGCTACACGGCAGCCGTGTACGCCGCGCGCGGCGATCTGAAACCGCTCGTCTTCGAGGGCTCGGTCACCGCCGGAGGCGCCCTGATGAACACCACCGAGGTGGAGAACTTCCCGGGCTTCCCCGACGGCATCCAGGGCCCCGACCTGATGGACAACCTCCGCAAGCAGGCCGAGCGCTTCGGCGCGGAGCTGATCGCCGACGACGTCACCGAGGTCGACCTCACGGCGTCGCCGAAGGTCGTCAAGGTCGACGGCGAGACCTACCTCGCCAAGGCGGTCATCATCGCCACCGGCTCGAAGTACCGTGAGCTCGGCCTGCCGTCGGAGAAGCGACTGTCCGGGCACGGCGTGTCCTGGTGCGCCACCTGTGACGGATTCTTCTTCCGCGACAAGGACATCGCGGTGGTCGGCGGCGGCGACTCGGCGATGGAAGAGGCGATCTTCCTGACCCGGTTCGCGCGCTCCGTCACCGTGGTCCACCGTCGCGACGGGCTCCGCGCCAGCAAGATCATGCAGGACCGGGCGTTCGCGAACGACAAGATCCGCTTCGCGTGGAACAGCGAGGTCGCCGAGATCCTCGGCGACGACCGGGTGACCGGCGTGCGGCTCCGCGACGTCCACACGGGCGAGGAGCGCACCCTGGCGGTGTCCGGCCTGTTCATCGCGATCGGACACGAGCCGCGCACCGAGCTGTTCGCCGGCCAGCTCGACGTCGACGACGAGGGCTACCTGATCGTGGACGCCCCGAGCACGCGCACGAAGATCCCGGGCGTGTTCGCCGCGGGCGACGTGGTGGACCACACGTATCGTCAGGCCATCACCGCGGCCGGCACCGGGTGCGCGGCGGCGATCGATGCCGAGCGCTGGCTCCAGGACACAGGCGCCGCCGAGCTCACCCACCAAGTGTGAACACCATCCAGCGTGACCATGCGTGACAGTGGCCGGGCCGGCCGTGTCCCCGGCCCGGCGTCACCGAAGTTCCGTCGAAGCGAGTGAGGAGATTCCGTGGGCGCAACCAAGGCCGTCACCGACAGCGACTTCGCGACCGAGGTCCTGAAGAGTGACAAGCCGGTCGTGGTCGACTTCTGGGCCGAGTGGTGCGGCCCCTGCCGGCAGGTGGGCCCGATCCTGGAGGAGATCGCCGCCGAGCACGCCGACAGCATCTCGATCGTCAAGCTCAACATCGACGAGAACCCGAAGGTGCCGGCCGAGTACGGCATCATGCAGATCCCGACCATGAACGTCTACAAGGACGGCGAGCTGGTGAAGCAGATCGTGGGCGCCAAGCCGAAGGGCGCGCTGCTCAGGGAACTCGCCGAGTTCATCTGATCGGCCATCGACCACCGGCCTCCCGCGGCCTGGTAGGGGCGGCCCCGCGTCGGCATGACGCGGGGCCGTCGTGCTTTTCAGCGCTCGACCTGCCGGAACTCGCCACAGCCCCGCTGCGGGCCGAACACCGCGGGGCCGGGAAAATCCGATTGAATCCGGGGCCTCAGCGGCCTCAGGAGCCTCTGAGGCGCCAGACAGGGCTCCGCGTGGCGATGAGCCCCCGGGCGAAGGCGCGGCTCGCCAGCCCGGCGATCTCGATCCGTGCGCCCCCGGCGCGTCGCATTGCCAACCCCGCGTCGACCATGTGGCCGCGGCCCAGTGTGAGCGGCCAGGCGACGATCGGCACCGGGCGGGAGCGCAGGCCCGCCGGCGCGTCCTCCAGAACGGGCGCGGTGATCTCGGCGTACGACTCGACGACCGCCGCCCCTCCGCAGCTCCCGCACGCGGCCGACATCGTGCGGGTGCGCGGCATCACGACGTTCTCCCGGCTCATCGCCGAGCACGGGTGCGGGCGCGGCTGCGACATCTGCAAGCCGGTCGTCGCCTCGATCCTCGTCGGCCTCGGCGCCTGAGTTTCGGGTAGGCCGCGACGTCGCCGAGGCCATCCGGGGTGAACGCGGTGCCGTCGAAGTCGCCGCCGATGCCGAGGTGGAGCCCCCTCACAAGATCAAGGCGGCTGTGTCCGGATGCGTCCCCCGAGTGCGCCGAGGCGTGGAGCACCGGGCCTCCTCGATCCGCTCCGCGGCCTGCCATACCGCGCATCGACCGGGACTGGGTCGCCGACGTAGCCCGGTTTGCGCGTGTCCTTCGTGCACGCCCCCGGCACGCCCGACCCGAGCATCGTCCTCGCCCCCGAACGCGACCAGATCAAGCCCGTCATACAGGAGGTGGTGACACCGTGAGGAACGGCCACGAAGCGGCGATGGACCGCGTTCGGCCGGCGGGGCATCGTGGTCGCAGACCGGGATCCAGCACGGCCTGGGCATATGGATGGCCTGGCGCTTCCGAGTCGAATCGCCGTCCCGCCGCCGCTCCACGGCCGTACTACCGGAGTCCCGCCGCCGTCCCGTCGCGGCGTCCCGTCGGCGTTCGGCAGGCGTCGGGTCCCCGCCCGGTCGGTATCCGGTCCGTGGCGAATCCGTGCGGCGCCGTGCGGGGTCCGCGACGAATCGCTGCCCGGAACGCGGGCTCTGGCCGTCCCGTGTCCGGCCCATGGGGCCTCGCGTCGGACCCGTATCGGATCGTCATCCGCCTAGCTGCTCCGGCTGCCTTCGCTGCTCCGGCTTCCCTGACTGCTCTTATTCTCCGCACCGCCCCTCGCCGAGCTACGCCGGGCGGCATCCGGTCGTCCGGTAAGCGGGTGATTCGTACGATGGACGGCGCACATCGAAAGGCGTGCGGGAAGAGCGGCCAGCCGGTCGGATGCCCCCAGCGCGGCCTTCCGGTGGGGCGGCTACCGCGTCGGCGACAAGGGCTTGGCGGAGTGCTGAGGGCGCTCAGATCGGCCGCAGGGCACCTTCCGGGGACATGGACCCGAGCAGCCGTTCCAGGGCCACCTCGACGTCCTCACGCCACGACATGGCCGTCTTGAGTTCGAGCCGCAGGCGCGGGTATCGGTGGTGCGGCCGCACCGTCTTGAAGCCGACGGCGAGCATGTAGTCGGCCGGCAGCATGCAGTCTGGCTTCTCCCACTTCAGGTCGCCGAACGCCTCGATCGCGCGGATTCCTCGCCGAGTCAGGTCCTTGGCGACGCCTTGGACGAGCATGCGCCCGAGCCCGCCGCCTTGGAATTCGGGCACGATGTGCGCGGTCATCAGCAGCGCCGCGTCGGCGCTCGCCGGGCTGGTGGGGAACGCCACCGATCGCGGGACGTACAGCGGAGGCGCGAACAGGACGTAGCCTGCCGGCACGCCGTCGACGTAGACCAGCTTCCCGCAGCTACCCCATTCCAGCAGCGTTGCGGAGATCCACGCCTCCTTCTCCAACCTCGGGTCTCCGCATTCTTCGGCCCGCTGCATGCTCACCGGGTCGAGCTCCCAGAAAACGCACCGACGGCACCGGGACGGCAGATCACCGAGGTTGTCGAGCGTGACGTTCACCAGACGACGCGACACCGGCCAGGCCCCCTTCTTGGGCGGAGCGCCTTCATCACAGGAAGCTATTCCCGTTCCAGCAGGATCTTAGAACGCCTGTGTACACGCACGATGAGCAGATGCGGCGCGTTGTTTCACGTGAAACGACGCGCCGCTCGCCCGGCGGCTACGCAGGTGAGCGGCGGGCGGAACCGGGCACCATCGCCTCAACGATGCGCTCCAGGTCCTCGATCGAGCCGAACTCGACGACGATCTTCCCCTTCTTGCGGCCGATGTCCACGCTGACCTTCGTCTCGTACAGCTCGGACAGCTCGCTCGCGAGCTCTTGGATACGCGGGTTCACCGGCTTGTTGCCGGTCTTCCGTCGCGTGGCCTTCTTGGTCTCGCCGCCCTCGCCGAGCGCGATCAGCTCCTCGACGGCCCGGACCGACAGGCCCTCGGCCACGATGCGGCTCGCCATGTGCTCCTGGCGCTCGGCGCTCTCCAAACCAAGGAGGGCTCGGGCGTGACCCGCGCTCAGCACGCCCGCCGCCACCCGGCGCTGCACCGCCGGCGGGAGGTTGAGCAGGCGCAGGGTGTTGGTGATGTGGGGGCGCGAGCGTCCGATGCGGGTCGCCAGCTCCTCGTGCGTCGCCCCGAAGTCGTCCAGCAGCTGCTGGTACGCTGCCGCCTCCTCCAGCGGGTTGAGCTGCTGCCGGTGGAGGTTCTCCATGAGCGCGTCCCGCAGCATGTCGTCGTCGCCGGTGTCACGGACGATCGCCGGGATCGTCTCCACCTCAGCGAGCTTCGACGCGCGGAGCCGGCGCTCACCCATGATGAGCTCGTAGGCGCCCGGACGCGTCTCGCGGACAACGATCGGCTGCAGCAGGCCGACGATCTTTATGGACGCGGCCAGTTCCTGCAGCGCCTCCTCGTCGAAGGTCTGCCGGGGTTGCCGCGGGTTCGGGGTGATCGAGTCGATCGGCAGCTCGGCGAAGTGCGCGCCGGCGACCTGCTGCGACCCGGCGCCGGCGGCATCCGGCGGGGCGGGGATGCCGTTGCGCGTCGGCGTCTCCTGCTGAGGCGGCGCCGTCGGAATCAACGCGCCTAGGCCTTTGCCGAGACCTCGTCGCTGCTGGCTCACTTGCCCTCCTCCGCTCCCCGGTAGGCCATCTCGCGTGCCGCCTCGGTGTAGGCGAGCGCGCCGCTCGAACTCGGATCGTACGTGAGGACCGATTCGCCGTAGCTCGGCGCCTCGGATACGCGCACGCTCCGCGGGATCACCGTGTTGAGCACCAGGTCGCCGAAGTGGCTTCGCACTTCGTCGGCGACCTGGGCCGCGAGGCGGGTGCGCGCGTCGTACATCGTCAGCAGGATCGTCGTGACGGCGAGCTTGGGGTTGAGGTGCTGCTTGACGAGGTCGACCGTGTGGAGGAGCTGCGTGAGGCCCTCCAGCGCGTAGTACTCGGTCTGGATCGGGATCAGCAGCTCGTCGCCGCCGGTGAGAGCATTCACGGTGAGCAGGCCCAGTGAGGGCGGGCAGTCGATGAGCACATAGTCGAACCGGCTCGTGTCGTACGCCTCCAGTGCGCGCCGGAGCCGGGACTCACGGGCGACCATCGGCACCAGGTCGACCTCCGCACCGGCGAGATGCAGCGTCGCCGGCGCGCAGTACAGGTTGGGCAGACCCTCCGCAGGGACGACGATGTCGTCGAACGGGCTGCCCTCGAGGATCACGTGGTACACCGACGGGATGTCGGCGTGGTGCTCGACGCCGAGCGCGGTCGAGGCGTTGCCCTGCGGGTCGAGGTCGACGACGAGCACTCGCGAGCCGTGCATGGCCAGTGCCGCCGCCAGGTTGACCGCGCTCGTCGTCTTGCCGACGCCGCCCTTCTGGTTGGCGATGGTAATGATTCGGCAGTGGGGAGGCTTCGGCCATTCCTTGTCATTCCGCTGGGCCACGGCCTTGAACGCCGCCGCCGTCGCCTGAGGGCTCGGCCGCAACGTTTCACGTGAAACGTCGGCCGCCTTGAGTGCCTCACTTACCAACTTCGACTCCCCATGGACTGGGTCACGCTGCGACGTCTCGTTGACAGGATCGTTGAGAGAAGGACGGCCCACGGAGGACGGCCGCCCGTTGCGCGGAGCGTCCGATACCGCTTCGGGCGGTGCACCGCCCGGCGGATCGCCATGCGCGCCGGGCGACGGCGCGGACGCCGACGATGTCTCAAGTGACGTCTCCGGAGACGTGTCCGAGGGCGTGCGGTCCGGGCGCGCCGTCCCAGCCGGCGCTTGCCGCGCGTCGAACGACTCCGGTGTGTCATACGCGACCGGCCAGCCGAGGCCGGTCGCATCGGCGGGCGGCGCCCCGGCAGCGCGGTCCGGCCAGCCCAGTCCCTGCGTCATGGCCTGTCACCTCTTCCGTCCGCCGCGCCGGCGCCCGCCCCGGCGGGCACCCGCCCGCTCTTTCGGGAACCGCGAACCTTCGCCGGCGACGGCACGGACGATCGTCGCCGGGGGATCGACCCTACCGCGACCGGCATGCAGAACCTCCGCCTTGCGGACGCCGAATTCGCGCAGCACGGGTTCCGCCTCCCTCAGCTCCATCGCCGCCCGCTCGCCCTTGAGCGCGAGCAGCTCCCCGCCCGGATGCAGCAACGGCAGCGCCCAGCGCGCGAGCCGGTCGAGCGGCGCGACGGCTCGTGCGACGACGACGTCGGCGGCGAGCTCACCCGCGACCTCCTCCGCGCGTGCGCGGCGGACCTCGATGCCCGGAAGGCCGAGCATGTCGACGCACTCGCGGAGGAACACGGTGCGCCGGAGGAGCGGTTCGAGCAGCGTGACGGTCAGATCGGGGCGGACGATGGCCAGGACGATGCCCGGCAGCCCCGCCCCGGATCCGAGGTCGATGACGCTCGCCTTAGGCGGGATCGCCTCCTCCATGACCGCACAATTGAGCAGATGGCGGTCCCAGAGCCGCTCGACCTCGCGCGGGCCGATGAGGCCCCGCTCGACGCCGGGACCGGCGAGGAACTCGGCATATCGTTCAGCGGTTGTCAGCGCATCGCCGAACATCTGTCGGGCGCTCGGCGGCGCGGGAGGCAGCGGCATGGCTCAGCGACTCGGATGCGTCATTCGGATCCCCACGGTTACCGAATGCTTCCACATCGGGCGGCCTCCCGGAAACGCCGACCCGCTCACCGAGCTCGGGGACGGCGTCCGATGCGTCCGGCCGAACAAGGACCAGGGCGTGCGTCCCGGTGTCACGGGCGTTCGGCCGCCGGCGGATCGGCACGTACCCGGATCCCCGGGAGCCCTCCCGATCACCAGAGCCGGGCGGTCCCCACGGAAAGTCCCGGCAGCCCCCGCCCGGAAGGTCCGACCCCCGGAAGGTCGCCGCCCTCTGCCCCGCGAGGCGGCGCCCGCAAGAAGATCGAAGCCTCCTCGGTATCCGCCGCCCCTGCCCCGGTGGCCGGCCGGACGGCGGCCCCGAGCCGGCGAGTCCGTCGCCGAGCAATATCCGTCGTGGCCGGGTACATCATTGGCCGGCGATCCGGAAGTGAGCATCGGTGCGGGCCGGCGTTCACCGCCATCGGCGCGGTACCGCCTTCGCCGTTCGCTTCCACTCACGTCCACGTGAGCGGGATCGGCGTCACATGATCGGGTGGATCCCGATCCTCGTGGGCACCGCGATGCCGACGATCACGTTCACCTCCGCGCGTCCGCGCCGCCGGCGCCAGGTCGTCGGGATCGTGGAGGACGATGTCCTCGCCGGCCGAGAGGAGGAAGCAGCCTCGGCAGATCGTCGTCCGCCCCGCGGCGGTCGAGTACACGACTCTGCCATCGCACGTACGGCCGGTGCGCGAGCGCCGCGACCCGCCGTACGGCTTGGAATAAGAGCCACGGCACGCCGCCGGCGCCCGCGCGCGATCAGGCCGACGGTGCCCCTGGCACCCCGGTGCCCCGGACAGAAGCGGCCCCGCCACCGAGCAGGTGACGGGGCCGTGGTGCGTGCGGCGCCGATCGGGGTCGGCGGTCACTCCGGATGGACGACGACGTAACGCTCGGGTTCCTCTCCCTCGGACTCGCTGCGCAGGCCGAGCGCGGCGACCGCGTCGTGGATCACTTTGCGCTCGAACGGCGTCATCGGCGACAGCGCCTTCGGCTCGCCGGTGCGCTTGACCTGCTCGCCGATGTCGGTGCCCAGCTTGGTGAGCTCCGCCCGGCGGCGCTCGCGGAAGCCTCCGACGTCGAGCATGAGCCGGCTACGCTCGCCGGTACGGCGGTGCACGGCGAGCCGGGTGAGCTCCTGCAGCGCCTCGAGCACCTCGCCGTTGCGGCCGACCAGCTCGTCGAGGGTCGCCCCCACCACGGACACCAGCGCGCGATCGCCCTCGACGTCCATGTCGATGTCGCCGTCGAGGTCGGCGATGTCAAGGAGGCCCTCGATGTAGTCGGCCGCGATCTCGCCCTCCTGCTCGAGCGCCTGGATGTCGACCGGGGCGGTCTCCGTGGTCTCGGCTTCGGCCTGGCTCACTCCGGGATCCTCCTGCGTGCTGTTGCTGGACTCAGAAGCCACGCTACCGCTTCCTCTTGCTCCGCGGCTGCCGTGTCGGCTGCTGCCGTACGACCTTGGGGCGCGTGTCGGCGACTTCGTCCTGGGGGCCGGACTTCTTGCTCCGGTCGGCGGTGCCGTCCCCGGTCGCCTTGGCCGCGCCGGTGCGGGCGCCCGCCTTGGCCGTCGTGCGGGCCGCCCCGGTCTTGGCATCGCCCGCCTTGGCGGTGGCGGTCCTCGCGGCGCCGGCCTTGGCACCGCCGGTCTTCGCGGCGTCACCGGTCGCCTGGCTGGGCGTGGCCATCGGGTACTTCTTGTAGATGTAGTGGGACTGGGCGAGCGTCCAGGCGTTGGACGTGACCCAGTAGATCAGCACGCCGAGCGGCAGGGTGAGGCCGAAGAGCCCGAACAGCGGCGAGAGGAACACGAGGTACTTCTGCGACTGCATCATCGGGTTGTCGGACGTCATGCTCTGCATCGAGCGGCTGACGCTGCTCCTCATGGTGAGGAACGTCGTCGTCGAGCTGATCACGACCGCGAGCCCGGTGACGACCATCGCGCCGACGCTGCCGCTGCTGAACGACTCGGTGAAGGTCGACGGGATGCTGGCGCCGAAGATGTGGGCGTGCTGGGCGCTCTGGATCAGATCGGCGGAGATGCCGTACTTCGACTCGCCCGGCTTCGTCGTCGAGATCGCCCGCAGCGTGTCGTACAGGGAGATGAAGATCGGTGCCTGAACCAGCAGTGGCAGGCACCCCGAGAGGGGGTTGGCGCCGGCCTCCTGGTAGAGCTTCATCATCTCCTGGTTGAGGCGCTGCTTGTCCTTCTTGTACTTCTTCCGCAGCGCCTGCACCTGCGGCTGCAGCTCCTGCATCTTCCGCGACGCGCGGATCTGCTTGACGAACAGCGGGAAGATGAGGATCCGCAGGAAGACGGTCAGCAGGAAGATCGACAGGCCCCACGCCCAGCCGCTGTCCGCCGGGAAGATCAGGCTCAGGCCCGCGTGGATCTGGATGATCACCCACGCCACTGCCCTGAACAGCGGTTCGAGGAAGCTGAGACTCACCGGCTGGCTCCTAGTGTTCTCCGATAACGGCGCCGCGGTGCGGCGCGGGGTCTTGGGGTCGCCCGCCCTCACGCGGAGGTACGGGGTCGTACCCGCCGGGCCGGAACGGGTGGCAGCGCCCGACACGACGCACCGCGAGCCAGCTGCCGCGCAGGGCGCCGTGCGTGCGGAGGGCGCCCATCGCGTAGGCGCTGCAGGTCGGCTGGTACCGGCACACCGGGGGGAAGAGGGGGCTGACGAATCGGCGGTAGAAGAGGATGGGCACAATCAAGGCCCGAGCCGCCGGTGTCGGCTTGTCAGTCATGTCTGCCTCTTGACCTGTCGCCGCAGAAGCCGGTCGAGTGCCGCGGCGAGATCCGCGGCGAGTTCGTCGTTGCGTGCGGTGGCCGCCATGGGATTGGCGCGCACGACAAGCAGGCTACCCGCTGGCAGGCGATGCAGATGCGCGCGGACGAGATGCCGCAGCCGCCGGCGGACCCTGTTGCGCGTCACCGCGTCGCCGACCTGCCGCCCGACGGTGAATCCGACCCGCGCGGGCTCGTCGACGCCGTCGCGGCATTGCAGGTGGAGAACGACACACGGCCGTCCGGCGCGATCGCCGCGCCGGACGGCCGAGGTGAACTCTTCACGCCGCCGCATCCGGTGGCCGGACGGCAGCATCGCCGCCGCTGCTCAGACCGCGACGCGGGCGCGCCCCTTGCGACGGCGCGCCGACAGGATCGCGCGCCCCGCGCGGGTGCGCATGCGGAGCCGGAAGCCGTGCTTCTTGTGCCGGCGGCGGTTGTTCGGCTGGTACGTGCGCTTGCTCACTCGAGGCTCCAGTGGGGTGCTGCGATCACTTGCTTCGGACGTCGCATCGGGCGCTCGACCTTGGGAGAGGACCGTCGACCTGCGGGCACGCAACACCGACGCCGATGCGACTCGACCGTCGTACGGTACGGTCTGACCTGCCCTCCGGTCAAACCGAGCGCGGTTATCCCCAAGATCCCCGGACCTGTGTGCACAAGTTGTGGACAACCCTGTGGATGACGCGTGAGAGAGTGGTCGTCTTACGTTGTGCGGGATGACGAAGCGCCGAGTGGTGCGCCGACCGCTTAGAGGGAGGGGGACCAGGACATGGACGGGCTGGACCTTGCGCTCATCTGGACGAGGGCACTGGAAGAGCTCCCGGGCGACCTGCCGCCGCAGCACCGGGCGTGGCTGTCCATGACGCGCCCGCTCGCCCTCGTGGAAGACACCGCGCTGCTCGCCACGCCCAACGAGTTCGCCAAGGACGTGCTCGACAACCGGCTGCGCCCGCTCATCATGCAGGTGCTCTCCACGCAGCTCGGCCGCGACATCCGGGTCGCGGTGACCGTCCAGCCCGAGCCGCCGCCGCAGAGCGAGCGCCAGGTCCCGGTCGAGCCGGAGACCGACCACGAGCCGCCCGCGTTCGGGTCCGCGCCCCCGACCTTCCACCTTGAGGTACCGTCGTACGCCCTGCCGCCGCACGGGCCCGGCGGCGACCAGCACCCCCGTCCGTACGGCGCCGACCAGCAGTACCCGGGCGACCAGCAGTACCGAAACGACGGGCAGTACGGCGGCGACCGGTACGGCGGCGAGCCGTACGGTGGCTCGTACCCGAACGACCCGCAGCGCCGGGCGGGCGCACGAGACGCTCCCGGCGGTGCCGGTCACCGCCCGCCCGGTACCTCCGGTGCCCCAGGCGGGCACGCCGGCCTCGGCGGGCGGCGCGACCCGTTCGTGCCGACGCCGGGCGCGGTCCCCGGGGGCGGGTGGCAGTCGCGGCCGCCGGCCGAGCCGCCGGAGGGCAAGACCGGCGGCGAGCCCGCGCGGCTGAACCCGAAGTACACGTTCGACACCTTCGTGATCGGCTCGTCCAACCGGTTCGCGCACGCCGCGGCGGTGGCGGTGGCCGAGGCGCCGGCGAAGGCCTACAACCCGCTGTTCATCTACGGCGACTCCGGGCTCGGCAAGACGCACATGCTGCACGCCATCGGCCACTACGCGCAGAGCCTGTTCAACGGCGCACGCGTGCGGTACGTCAGCTCCGAAGAGTTCACCAACGACTTCATCAACGCGATCCGCGACGGCAAGGCCGACAACTTCCGCCGCCGCTACCGCGACGTCGACATCCTCCTGGTCGACGACATCCAGTTCCTGGAGAACAAGGAGCAGACGCAGGAGGAGTTCTTCCACACCTTCAACACCCTCCACAACGCGAACAAGCAGATCGTGATCTCCAGCGACCGCGCGCCCAAGCAGCTCGTGACGCTGGAGGACCGGCTGCGCAACAGGTTCGAGTGGGGTTTGATCACCGACGTCCAGCCACCGGAGTTGGAGACCCGCATCGCGATCCTCCGCAAGAAGGCGGTGCAGGAGGGCCTGGTCGCGCCGCCCGAGGTGCTGGAGTACATCGCCTCGAAGATCTCGACGAACATCCGCGAGCTGGAGGGCGCGCTGATCCGGGTGACGGCGTTCGCCAGCCTGAACCGCCAGTCGGTCGACCTGCAGCTCGCCGAGATCGTCCTGAAGGACCTGATCCCCAACGACAGCGGCCCGGAGATCACCGCTGCGACGATCATGGCGCAGACCGCGACGTACTTCGGCATCGACATGGAGCAGCTGTGCGGGCCGTCGCGCTCGCGGGTGCTGGTCACCGCGCGGCAGATCGCGATGTACCTGTGCCGGGAGCTGACGGACCTGTCGCTGCCGAAGATCGGGCAGCAGTTCGGCGGCCGCGACCACACGACGGTGATGCACGCGGAGAAGAAGATCCGCAAGCTCATGGCGGAAAAGCGGCCGATCTACAACCAGGTGACCGAGCTGACGAACCGCATCAAGCAGCAGGCTCGCAACGGCGGGAGCTGACCTGTCCACAGCGGTCCACAGGCGTCCACAGCGCGTGCACACCGGTTATCCCGAGATCGTGGATTACACAGGCTGTGGACAACCCTGTGGATCGGCCACGGTGGACAACCATGTGGACCACGGGGGTGAACCGGTGGACGAGATGGGGACGAGATGGGGGTGCCCGGTGGATGCCCGGTGGACGAGTTCGATTCATCCCCAGGCGTGCGCGGCCTCCACAGCCGGAACGCACAGCGGGGGTGGACGATGAAACAGGGCCTGACCTGCGGAGACGGCGCTTCTCCACAGTATCCACGGCCCCTATGACGATGACTGCTCTTGTCTCTACAAAGAAAGAAACCAACAACCAGAAGGGGATGGGCACCCACGGGCCCGCGGGCCCCGTACGGTTTCCTCAGTTCCACGACTCAACGTGATCGAAACCTCAGGAGACGGTCCAAAGTGAAGTTCCGCATCGAGAGAGACGTCCTCGCCGACGCCGTTGCCTGGACCGCGCGCACCCTGCCGGTCCGCCCGCCCGTGCCGGTGCTCGCCGGCATGCTCATCGAGGCCGGCGACCAGCTCAAGCTGTCCTCGTTCGACTACGAGGTCTCGGCGCAGATGACGATGGACATCGACGCCGACGAGCCGGGCACGGCGCTGGTGTCGGGCCGGCTCCTCGCCGAGATCTCCCGCAGCCTGCCAGCGCAGCCCGTCGAGATCACCACCGACGGCGTCAAGGTCACGCTGAAGTGCGGCACGGCGAAGTTCACGCTCCTCACCATGCCTGTGGAGGACTACCCGAGCCTGCCGGAGATGCCGCCGGCCGCCGGCCGGGTCGGCAGCGACGCGTTCGCCGCCGCGGTCGCGCAGGTCGCGGTCGCCGCGGGCCGCGACGACACCCTGCCGATGCTCACCGGCGTACGGGTCGAGATCGAAGGCGACATGGTCACCCTCGCCTCGACCGACCGTTACCGGCTCGCCGTGCGACAGCTGCGCTGGCAGCCGGAGCGCCCCGACATCTCCGCCGTGGCGCTGGTGCCGGCCAAGACGCTCTCCGACACCGCCAAGTCGCTCACCTCCGGCGCCGAGGTGTCGATCGCGCTGGCGACCGGCGGCAGCGGCGAGGGCATGATCGGCTTCGAGGGCGGCGGCCGCCGCACCACCACGCGCCTGCTGGACGCCGAGTTCGTCAAGTACCAGTCGTTGTGGCCGAAGGACACCTCGGCGGTGGCCGAGATCGAGGCCGGACCGTTCGCCGAGGCGGTCAAGCGCGTCGGCCTGGTGGCGGAGAAGAACACCCCCGTACGCCTGTCGTTCCGGCAGGGCGAGGTCGTGCTGGAGGCCGGCAGCGGCGACGATGCACAGGCTGTGGAAGTCCTCGGCGCATCCCTCGACGGGCAGGACATCGACATCGCCTTCAACCCGCACTACCTGCTCGACGGGCTCAGCGCGATCGGCTCCGACGTCGCCCGGCTGTCGATGACGACGTCCACTAAACCGGCAGTGATCACCGGAAAGCCGGCCGACGAGTCCGACCCGGACTACCGCTACCTGATCATGCCGATCCGGCTGTCAAGCTGAGCCTCAGAGCCCATCTCCTCGCTCACCGTCTCCGCGCGCACCCTCGTACCCCGGGCGCCCGCTCCGCTCCGTTCGTCGGGTTCGCCCGGGGGTAACTAGGCTTCGAACGAACGGGGACCGCCATCTGAGGAGAAGCCAATGCAATTGGGGATGATCGGGCTCGGCCGTATGGGCGGCAACATGGCCGAGCGCCTGCGGCGGGCGGGGCTGACCGTCGTCGGCTACGACCGTGATCCGAAGGTCACCGACGTCGGCTCGCTGGAAGAACTGGTCGAGCGCCTGGACGCGCCGCGGTCCGTGTGGGTCATGGTGCCGGCCGGCGAGCCGACGCGGGCGACGATCGACCGGCTCGCCGACGCCCTCGAGCCCGGCGACGTGGTCGTCGACGGCGGCAACTCGCACTATGTGGACGACCAGAAGCATGCCGCGCAGCTCGGCGAGCGCGGCATCGGGTTCGTCGACGCCGGTGTCAGCGGCGGCGTGTGGGGGCTGCAGAACGGCTACGCGCTCATGGTCGGCGGCTCCGACGAGCACGTGAAGCAGCTCATGCCGGTGTTCGAGGCGCTCAAGCCCGAGGGCGAGTTCGGCTTCGTGCACGCCGGCGCGGTCGGCGCGGGCCACTTCGCCAAGATGGTCCACAACGGCATCGAGTACGGCATGATGCAGGCCTTCGCCGAGGGCTGGGAGCTGCTGGAGGCCAGCGGCCTCGTCAAGGACGTCCCGGAAACGTTCCGGAGCTGGCGCGAGGGCACCGTCATCCGCTCGTGGCTTCTCGACCTGGCGGTGCGCGCGCTGGACGACGATCCGGAGCTGGCCGCGCTCAAGGGTTATGCACAGGACTCCGGCGAGGGCCGGTGGACGGTCCAGGCCGCGGTCGACATGGCGGTGCCGCTGCCGGTCATCACCGCCGCCCTGTACGCCCGGTTCGCCTCGCGGCAGGACGACTCCCCGGCGATGAAGATGGTCGCGGCGCTGCGCAACCAGTTCGGCGGGCACGCGGTCGAGACGCTGAAGGGCGCCGACTCGCCCGGCGCCGACGTCGAGCCGCCGCGCTGAGCGGCGCGCCGGCGGCCGCATCGTCCACAGCCTGTGGAAACCTGTGGACGAAATCTGGGGACGCGCCCGCTCACGCCCATACGACTCCGGCCAGCGGGCGCGCTCTCTTCGCCACACCCCCTAGTCTCGTCTGGGTGTACGTCGCCCACCTCGCGCTGAAGGACTTCCGGTCGTATGAGTCGGCGGAGATCGCCCTCGACCCGGGCATCAGCGCGTTCGTGGGGCCGAACGGCCAGGGCAAGACCAACCTCGTCGAGGCCATCGGCTACGTCGCCCTGCAGGGCAGCCACCGGGTCGCCACCGACGCCCCGCTCATCCGGCACGGCGCGCAGCGCGCGATCGTGCGCGCCGGCGTGGTCCGCGACGACCGCAAGGCGCTGATCGAGATGGAGATCAACCCCGGCCGGGCCAACCGCGCCCGGCTCAACCGCTCGCCGGTGCAGCGCCCGCGCGAGGTGCTGGGGATCCTGCGCACCGTGCTGTTCGCGCCCGAGGACCTGGTCCTGGTGAAGGGAGATCCGGGCGAGCGCCGCCGGTTCCTCGACGAGCTGCTGACGATCCGCGCGCCGCGGTTCGCCGGTGTGCGGTCCGACTACGAGCGCGTCCTGAGGCAGCGCAACGCCCTGTTGAAGTCGGCGGCCGCGCACCGCCGCAGGCCGGGCCCCGAGGTCCTGGCCACCCTCGACGTGTGGGACACCCACCTGGCCCGTACCGGCGCGGAGCTGCTGGGCGCCCGCCTGGAGCTGGTCGCGGCACTGCGGCCGCTGGTCGCGAAGGCGTACGCCGCGCTGGCCCCCGGCGGCGGCGCCGACCTGGCCTACCGCGCCTCGATCGCCGGGCCGGACGACCCCGAGCCGTCGCCCGACCGAGCGGTGCTGGCCGAGGGGCTCCTGGCCGCCATGGCGGAGGCGCGGCCCAGCGAGCTGGAGCGGGGTGTGAGCCTGGTCGGCCCGCACCGCGACGAGTTGCTGCTGCGGCTCGGCGACCTGCCGGCGCGCGGCTACGCGAGCCACGGCGAGTCGTGGTCGTTCGCGCTGGCGCTGCGGCTGGCGTCGTACGACCTGCTACGGGCGGACGGGGACGACCCGGTGCTGATCCTTGACGACGTGTTCGCCGAGCTGGACGCCGGGCGCCGCCGCCGTCTGGCGGAGCTGGTCGCGCCGGCCGAGCAGGTTCTGATCACTGCGGCGGTTCCCGACGACGTGCCGGAGCAACTCGCCGGTGCGGCGTTCGAGGTGGCGAACGGGGAGGTGACCCGTGTCCGGTAGCGCGGACGGCACGGAGAATCCACAGCCTGTTGATAAGCCGACTGTCGATAGACCGAAGACGGGGATCGAGCTGGCCCGCGAGGCGCTCGCCCAGGCGAAGGCGGACGCCCGCGAGCGCGGCGCGCAGCCGGGACAGGGGCATCGCAGACGGGCACGGGCGGCCGGGCCGACGCGCCGCGGCGGCGATCCGACGGCGTTCGGGTCGGCGATCCGCGAGCTGCTCGCGGCACGCGGCTGGGAGGAACGCGCGGCGGTCGGCGGGGTCTTCGGCCGGTGGCCGCAGATCGTCGGACCGGAGCTGGCCGAGCACACGGAGCCGCAGACGTTCGAGGACGGCGTGCTGGTGGTGGCGGCCGACTCCACGAACTGGGCGACGCAGCTACGGCTGCTGGCCGCCACCCTGGTCAAGCGGCTCAACGAGGAGCTCGGACACGGTACCGTACGGCGGGTCAAGGTCGTCGGGCCGTCCTCCGGGCAGCGCGGCGGAGGACGGCTGCGGGTCACCGGCGGCCGCCGTCGTACGTGACACTGCGGGTGACACCGTACCTGAGCTGCTCGTGCGGACTCAGGGGGCGGGGGACGGCGGCTCGTCGCGCGGGCGCATGTGACACCGCAGTGAACGCGACGCCGGACGCCACACCTGATGACCCGGTCGCGGTGCCCATACCGCGGCACGGCACCCGCGGCGGTCGTCCACAGGCTGTGCGAACCGGTTTCGGAGCGGACCTCCGGCACGCAGCGGGATTCGCTTTGCCGTCCGTACGCCTCGCGACCCCCTATGCCGGTAGGGGGACTTCCGGGGGCCTCTGTTCGAGGCTTATGCGCGCCGAGAACGCCCTAGATGGCCCAGGAACAGGTCCAGGGTGGGTAGAATGAAGGGCAGATGCAGGACACGATCGCCGTTGCGGGCCGCCCGTGGACCGGGCGCCCTTCTGTGTCAGGCAGAGCTGCGCGGCGCGTGTCCTCCGGCAGGAGGATCTCCACTTGGCGTACGACGCTAGCTCGATCACTGTCCTAGAAGGCCTCGAGGCGGTCCGCAAGCGCCCCGGGATGTACATCGGTTCCACGGGTGAGCGTGGCCTGCACCACCTGGTCTACGAGATCGTCGACAACTCCGTCGACGAGGCGCTGGCCGGGTACGCGGACACCATCGAGGTGACGCTGCTGGCCGACGGCGGCGTCCGGGTGAAAGACAACGGCCGGGGCATCCCGGTCGGCGAGCATCCGGTGGAAAAGCGGCCGGCGATCGAGCTGGTGCTGACCACCCTGCACGCCGGCGGGAAGTTCGACAGCAAGTCCTACGCCGTCTCCGGCGGCCTGCACGGCGTCGGCTCGGCGGTGGTGAACGCGCTGTCCACCCGCCTGGAGGCCGAGGTGCGCCGCGACGGCCACGTATGGCGGCAGTCCTACACCTGGCGCGGGCCCGAAGGCCCGCTGCGCAAGGGCGAGCCGACCGACGAGACCGGTACCGTCATCACCTTCTGGCCCGACGGCTCGATCTTCGAGACTCTCGAGTGGAACGTCGAGACGCTCAGCCGCCGCATGCAGGAGATGGCCTTCCTCAACCGCGGGCTGTCGATCACGCTGCGGGACGAGCGGCCCGACCAGCCCGAGGACGCGCCGCGCGAGGTCACCTACCACTACGAGGGCGGCATCGAGGACTTCGTCCGCTACCTCAACGCCAAGAAGGACGCCGTCCACAACTCGGTGATCGCCTTCAGCGAAGAGACCGACGGCATGTCGGTCGAGGTCGCGATGCAGTGGAGCGCGTCCTACACCGAGTCGGTGCACACCTTCGCCAACACCATCAACACGGCCGAGGGCGGCACCCACGAAGAGGGCTTCCGCGCCGCGCTGACGACCGTGATCAACAAGTACGCGCGCGAGCAGAAGCTGCTGCGCGAGGGCAAGGACGACAACCTCACCGGCGAAGACGTCCGCGAGGGCCTGACCGCGATCATCTCGATCAAGCTGTCCGACCCGCAGTTCGAGGGCCAGACCAAGACCAAGCTCGGCAACACCGAGGCCAAGTCGTTCGTCCAGCGCGCGATATACGAGAACCTGCGCGACTGGCTCGACCGCAACCCCGGCGAGGCCAAGGAGGTCGTCAACAAGGCCACGCAGGCGGCGCGGGCGCGCATCGCGGCGCGGCAGGCCCGCGACCTGACCCGTCGCAAGAGCCTGCTGGAGTCGACGTCGCTGCCCGGCAAGCTGGCCGACTGCCAGTCGGCCGACCCGGGCAAGTGCGAGATCTACATCGTCGAGGGCGACTCGGCCGGCGGCTCGGCCAAGGGCGGCCGCAACCCGCAGTACCAGGCGATCCTCCCTATCCGCGGCAAGATCCTCAACGTGGAGAAGGCGCGCATCGACCGCGTCCTGAAGAACAACGAGGTCCAGGCGATGATCACTGCCCTGGGCACCGGCATCCACGACGAGTTCGACATCAGCAGGCTGCGGTACCACAAGATCATTCTGATGGCCGACGCCGACGTCGACGGCCAGCACATCCGCACCCTGCTGCTGACGCTGCTGTTCCGCTTCATGAAGCCGCTGGTCGAGGCCGGTCACGTCTACCTCGCCCAGCCGCCGCTCTACAAGATCAAGTGGGACGCCCGCGGCCAGGACTCCGACTACGCCTACTCCGACCGCGAGCGCGACGCGATCATCGAGGCGGGCATCGCGGCCGGCAAGCGCGACCCGCGCCCCCGCGACGGCGTCCAGCGCTTCAAGGGCCTCGGCGAGATGAACGCCCAGGAGCTGTGGGACACCACGATGGACCCGGAGAACCGCATCCTGCTCCAGGTCACCCTCGACGACGCGGCCCAGGCGGACGAGCTGTTCACCGTGCTCATGGGCGAAGACGTCGAGGCGCGGCGCTCGTTCATCCAGCGCAACGCCAAGGACGTGCGCTTCCTCGACATCTAGCGGACGGCCGCGCGCACCGTCACCCGGTGCCCGGCCGCGCCGTTCGGCTCTCAACTGCTGGAAGAGGTCTCTTAGGTGACGGACGTGACATTGCCCCCGGAGGGGCCGGCCGATCGGATCGAGCCGGTCGACATCCAGGTCGAGATGCAGCGCAGCTACCTCGACTACGCGATGTCGGTCATCGTCGCCCGGGCGCTGCCCGAGGTGCGCGACGGCCTCAAGCCCGTGCACCGGCGCGTCCTGTACGCGATGTACGACGGCGGTTACCGGCCCGACCGCGGCTACTTCAAGTGCGCGCGGGTCGTCGGCGACGTCATGGGCAACTACCACCCCCACGGCGACACGTCGATCTACGACACCGTCGTGCGCCTCGCCCAGCCCTGGGCCATGCGCTACCCCCTCGTCGACGGCAACGGCAACTTCGGCTCGCCCGGCAACGACCCGGCCGCGGCCATGCGGTACACCGAGTGCCGCATGGCGCCGCTGGCCATGGAGATGCTGCGCGACATCGAGAAGGAGACCGTCGACTTCTCGCCCAACTACGACGGCCGCTCCCAGGAGCCCGACGTCCTGCCCAGCCGCTTCCCCAACCTGCTGGTCAACGGCTCCGCCGGCATCGCGGTCGGCATGGCCACCAACATCCCGCCGCACAACCTGCGGGAGGTCGCGGCCGGCGTCGAGTGGTACCTCGACAACTACGACGCGCCCGACGACGAGCTGCTCGACGCGCTGATCGAGCGCATCAAGGGCCCCGACTTCCCGACGCACGGCCTGATCGTCGGCCGCCGCGGCATCGAGGACGCCTACCGTACCGGCCGCGGGCTGATCACCATGCGCGCGGTCGTCGAGGTGGAGGAGATCCAGGGCCGCACCTGTCTCGTCGTCAGCGAGCTGCCGTACCAGGTCAACCCCGACAACCTCGCCCTGAAGATCGCCGAGCAGGTGAAGGAAGGGAAGATCACCGGGGTCGCCGACGTCCGCGACGAGACCTCCGGCCGCACCGGCCAGCGCCTGGTGATCGTCCTCAAGCGGGACGCCGTCGCCAAGGTCGTGCTGAACAACCTCTACAAGCACACCCAGCTTCAGGAGACGTTCGGCGCGAACATGCTGGCCCTGGTCGACGGGGTGCCGCGTACCCTCCGCCTCGACCAGTTCGTCCGCTACTGGGTCGACCACCAGATCGACGTCGTCGTCCGCCGCACCCGCTTCCTGCTGCGTAAGGCCGAGGAACGCGCCCACATCCTGCGCGGCCTGCTGAAGGCCCTCGACCGCATCGAAGAGGTCATCGCGCTGATCCGCAGGTCGCCGTCGGCGGCCGAGGCGCAGACCGGCCTCATGCGGCTCCTGGAGATCGACGAGATCCAGGCGCAGGCCATCCTCGACATGCAGCTCCGCAAGCTGGCCGCTCTGGAACGCCAGCAGATCACCGACGAGTACGACAAGCTGATGGCGGAGATCGCGGACTTGGGCGAGATCCTCGCCTCGCCGGAGCGGCAGCGCGGCATCGTCCGCGACGAGCTGCGGGTCATCGTTGAAAAGTACGGCGACGACCGCCGCACCCAGATCGTCCCGTTCGACGGCGACGTGTCGATGGAAGACCTCATCGCCGAAGAGGACGTCGTCGTCACGATCACCCGTGGCGGGTACGCCAAGCGCACCAAGACCGACCTTTACCGCGCGCAGAAACGCGGCGGAAAGGGCGTCCGCGGCGCGCAGCTCAAACAGGACGACATCGTCGACCATTTCTTCGTCACGACCACCCACCATTGGATCCTGTTCTTCACCAATAAGGGCCGGGTATACCGGGCGAAGGCGTACGAGCTGCCCGAAGCCGGGCGTGACGGCCGTGGCCAGCACGTGGCCAACCTGCTGGCCTTCCAGCCGGACGAGCACATCGCCGAGGTGCTCGACCTGCGCGACTACGACGTCGCCCCGTACCTCGTGCTGGCCACGAAGAACGGCCGGGTGAAGAAGACCGCGCTATCGGCGTACGACTCGCCCCGGTCCGGCGGCCTCATCGCGATCAACCTCGACGAGGGCGACGAGGTCATCGCCGCCCGCCTGGTCTCCCCCGAAGACGACCTGCTGATGGTCAGCACCGGCGCCCAGGCCATCCGCTTCCCCGCCCGCGACGACGTGCTCCGCCCGATGGGCCGCGCCACCGCCGGAGTGATCGGAATGCGGTTCGACAACGGCCAGGACGTCCTCGACATGCACGTCGTGCGCGAGGGCGAGGACGTTCTCGTCGCCACCGAGGGCGGGTACGCCAAGCGCACTCCGGCCGCCCAATATCCGGTGCACGGTCGTGGGGGAAAGGGCGTACTGACCGCTAAGATCGTGGAGAATCGCGGCAGGCTGGTCGGTGCCCTCATGGTCAGGCCTGAAGATGAGGTGTACGCCGTCACTGCGAGCGGTGGCGTGATCCGCACGCGGGCTTCCGAGATCAAACAGTCTGGACGCTCGACGATGGGGGTACGCCTAATGAATCTCGCCGATGGAGACAGCGTGGTCGCCATCGCGAGAAACGTCGAGTCCATCGAGGACACCGATGGCGAGCCGGACGCACAGTCCGGGGAAGGAGGCGGCGCGTGATGCACCGGCCGGTGCGTCAGGGGCAGCGTCGCCTCCCCGGGGAGGACATATGACGGCCAACGCCGGCAAGGGCGCCAACGGGCGGTCCGCGGCGCGTTCCACGGGGGCGGGTGGCAAGAATGACCAGCGGAAAAGGTCCAGTGCCGCCGAGAAGTCGACGGGTGACGAGGTGACCGTGAACAAGACCGACGCCGAGCCGGACGGCGCGGGGCCGGCCGACAAGGCCGAAGAGACCGTCGTCGACTTCGCGGCCATGAAGAAGACCGGTACCGAAGACACCGTCCAGGACATCAAGCTGCCCGGCAGGCCCGGCAAGCCCGCCGGTGCCGGCGGTGCGGACGCCACGGACGGCAAGGCCCCCGCCGACCCCACCGGCGACGCGGCGGGCAGCAAGGACCGCCTCGTCGCCCGCGGCCCGGGTGCCGGTGCGGGTACCGGAACGGGCGCCGGTGCCCAGGACAAGCCGAAAAGCGCGGACACCTCCCTGCCATCAGATAGGGCGACGTCCATGGACGTTCCCAGCGCCCACGGATACGGCGGGCCGGGATCCTCCGGACCCAGGGGATCCACGCAGCCGGCGCCGCCGTACGGGAGCGCGCGGACCACGACGGCGCTGGAGCCCACCCGCGGCTCCGGCGAAGACACCAGACCCGACCGGGCGGCCGCCCGCAAGCCGCCGCGCAAGGCCCACCTTCAGGTGGCCCGCTTCGAGCCTTGGTCGGTGATGAAGTTCAGCTTCATAATGTCGCTCGTCTGCTTCTTCGTGCTGTTCGTCGCGGTCTTCGTGCTCTACCTGATCCTGTCCGGGCTCGGCGTCTTCGACGCCCTGACCAACACGATCAAGGACCTGCAGGGCACGAGCAGCGGCGGCCTGAACCCCGCGAGTTGGTTCTCCGCCGCCCGCATCCTCGGCTACACGGCCCTGATCGGCACCCTCAACGTCCTGCTGATCACCGCGCTCGCCACGGTGTGGGCGGTGATCTACAACATGGCGGCCGACCTCGTCGGCGGTATCGAGGTCACGCTGAAGGAGGCCGACCAGTAACGCGCGGTCTTCCCGCTCGGAGGACCGGATTCGATTTCCCGTTGGGCGTGCGGATCGGGTACTGTTTCTCGACGTCGCCCCCAGTCGTCCGAGACGCCGGGGAGCCGCTGTACGGGCCTATAGCTCAGTCGGTTAGAGCGCATCCCTGATAAGGATGAGGCCGGTGGTTCAAGTCCACCTAGGCCCACCCAGGCCAAAGCCCCCGCCGGATCAACGGTGGGGGCTTTTGACGGCAACCGTGACGGCAACGGCTACTCCTCCGACTCCCCGAAGAGCTCGTCGGCCACCTTCCCAAGCCCATCGCGGTGACTGGCGTTGTCCCCGTGGGTGTAGATCTCCAGCGTCACCGCAATGCGCGCGTGACCAAGGATCTCCTTGGCATCGCTCGGAGGCACGCCGAGCTTCTTGAGCAGTGACGCCGTTGTATGCCGCAGGTCATGCAGCCGGATCCGGCGCGACTTCGCCTTGTCGGTGATGCGCTCGAACGCGCGGGCGAGGTTGCGCGGCTCGATCGGCCTGCCTGTCTTGGTGGTGAACACCAGCCCGGTATCTGTCCAGGCGTCGCCAGCCCGGCGGCGCGCGAACATCTGTCGTTCGGCCAACTCGATGAACGCCTCCCGGACGAGGAGAAGCATGGGCAGGTCACGCTTGCCGGCCTCCGTCTTGACCCCGGTTCGGGTGAGCTGCCCCTCCACCCGCTGGAGCTGCCAGAACACCCGGATCACGTCTGCCCAGGCAGACCATGCGGATCGGCTGCTGGAGGCGCTGCGGTTTGAACCGTGCTCGCCGACGTGGCCGAGGCCGGCCTTCTCGGTGAAGACGCCAACCACCTATGGACCGCGTTCGGCCTGACCAACGTCAAGGTCCACCAGGTCACCTCAGCGATGACCCTCGGCGATGTCCAAATAGCCCTCGACCTCATTCCCCAGGTCGACACCCGGCACATGCCGATCGAACGCCGCCGGCTCCGGGATGGGAGCCACGCCGGGCGCAGGTCGGTCGGTGGTCGAAGCCTGGTCATCCCGTCTGCCGTCGTCCCAGGACAAGCCGAGCAGACCAGGCCCCAGGGCGAAGGTCGTTCGTCCAGTGGGGCGCTCCACCTTCACCCCTGGGGCCCGGCCCGCTCCCCGGTGGGTGGGCCGACGGCAGACGGGATGACCAGGCGGGGACGCTGCGTGGACTCCATGAACGGGAGTGCTATCGGGTGACGTCGAGTTCGGCGTACATGCCGGCCGCGTAGTGACCGGGCAGATTGCAGATCAGCTCGTAGCGGCCGGGCTTGAGATTCATGGTGATCCATCCGGCCTTTCCGGGGGCGATGCCCATCGGGTGTCCTTCCCCAGGGCCACAGGTACGTGACGCCTCTCCGAGGCTGCCGGTTTCACTGACTTTCCCATCGGTGCCGATGGGGCGTTCCCCGGCGTCTTTACCCGCTCGCAAGGGCAGCACCACCACCTCATGACGCCACGCGCCGACGTTGTATGCCCGAAGCGATACCGTGCCGCTTCTCACATTGAGCCGGTCGACTGCCAGGCGCATCATGCCCCGCATCGGCATGTGCTGCCACCATTGGGAATCGTTCATCATCGGACCGCCGCCGTGCGGCCCACCCATCATGGCACCCATGTCACTCAGCTCGACGTCCACCGTCGCACCGGCCAGCGGGGGCACCCGGCACCCCGCCTCTGAATCCGCACCCCCCAGGTGTGCCGAGCCCGATGGCCCGCCCGTAGCGGCGGCAATGGCGGCCGTTGAAGCGGCACCGAGCACGATCGCAGCCGTGGCACCTGCTGCGAAGAGTCTTTTCCGGTGGTTAGAGGCGTTCATCGGCGTGCCTGCAACAGCTCAAGGCGCTCTTTGTATTCATCAGCGTCGATCTCACCACGGGCGAACCGCTCGGCCAGCACCTCCTCAGGGAGCACTTGCCCCGCAGCCACATGGGATCGGTCGGCGTGCCGAGTACCGCCGATGTAGCGGACCAGGGCGACGATCCCGGCGATGATCAACCCCCAGAACAGGATCATCGTCACGCCCATACCCAGCCAATAGCCGGGACCGTAACCCCACATCATCACCGAACACCTCTCTAACCCGCATCCAGACACTTCTCAGCGTGCGCCCGCCAACGGTCGTGCCGTAGGGCCGTTTGGCCTCCGAGGCGGCGTCGATCGGCCCGTCGTCGCCCGCTCAGCAAAACGTGCCACCCGTGCCGGCGCCGACGGCAGTGACGGCAACCGTGACGGCAACACCGGCAGACGCACACGGATGATCACGAGCGCCGAGAGTCGGATCGATCTTGGGCAGAGCTTGATCACGTTGACCATGATCGAACTGATAAGGATGAGGCCGGTGGTTCAAGTCCACCTAGGCCCACCAGGCCAAAGCCCCCGCCGGGTGATCGGTGGGGGCTTTTGACAGCAACGGCTACTCCTTCGAGTCCCCGAACAGCTCTCCCGCGACCCTCCCCAGGCCGTCAGATGGCTCGCGTTGTCGCCGTGCGTGTAGATCTCCAGCGTCACCGAGATGCGCGCATGACCAAGGATCTCCTTGGCACCGCTCGGAGGCACGCCGATGCGCCCAACCGGCTGTGGGTGGCGGACCTGACCTATGTGCCCACCGGTGCCGGCACCGTCTCTACTGCGTTCGTCATCGATGTCTTCTCCCGCCGGATCGTCGGCTGGCGAATCGGCTGCCATAGATGTGCCACGATCAGACCGCGCCGAGGCTGCACGTACTTCCACCCACGGTCCTCACACGCCACGCAGCAAGCTTCGGCGGGCCGAGTACACGGTAGAGCGGTTGCGCCACGGCCGGCGATACAGTCTCTGAAGTAGGCCCCCGATACGGGGGCGGCGCTCCCACACGCCGCACCCCGCCTGCTCGGTACGGTGCGGTGGTCTCAGGGTTTACGGGCCACGCCGCCGTACGCGGAGATGAACCGGGACACGCGGGGCTGGCTGAGATCGGGCCGCCACTCGGTGATGGGGACGAAGCCCGGATCGACGAACTCGAGCCCGTCGAAAGCGGCGCGGATCTCGTCCTGGGTGCGCGGGTGGTAGGGGACGCCACCGGACTTGGCGTATTCCTCGCAGAGAGTCACGTATTCCTTGCTGTCGATGGTGCCGTCGTACAGAGCCAGGTGGCTGCCCGAAGGCACCGCGGCCATGACGGTGCGCACGATGCGCAGCATGTCATCGTGGGTCTGGGCATGGCCCAGCACGCCCATGAACATGACCACGATCGGCTTGGTGAAGTTCAAGATGTTGCGGGCATCGGAGATGATCTGCTCGGGGTCGTTGAAATCAGCGTCGATGTAGGTCGTGACACCCTCATCGGTGGTGTTCTTCAACAGCGCCCGTGCGTGGGCGAGCACCATCGGGTCGTTGTCGACATATACGATCTTGGACTCCGGCGCCACGGCCTGGGCGACTTCGTGGGTGTTCTGCATGGTGGGCAGCCCGGTACCGATGTCGAGGAACTGCCGACTTCCCGCCTCGCCGGCGAGGTAGCGAACCGCGCGGATCAGGAACTGGCGCGACTGGACCGCCATGGTCGCGATGCCAGGGTCGATCTTCAAGCTTTCCTCGCCCACGACGCGGTCGACTTCGAAATTGTCTTTACCGCCCATCCAGTAGTTCCAGATCCGCGCCGAGTGAGGGATGTCGGTGCGGAAAACGTCTTGGGGGTTCGACATCGAGTTGAGCTCCTCCGTCTTCGATGAGTGCGCGTGGCAGTCATACCGGCAGGTCGATCCGGGGGCACGGGTTCGTCTGCGGTACAAGACTCCCTGCATCTGGTCGGCAGAACCAGACGGTGCCGAACATTTTTCAGGGCCGCAAGGTTCGTGACAATCCGGCGGCGGGTTGAAGCGCCGGCCGGGGATACGCCCCCGCACCCGCCGCATCGGGTACACGCGTACATCGTGGATGGCGCTCACGGGCTGAGCCGCGTGCCGAGGGCGCGCCACTGCTTGCGGGTAGGGAAGTGGCCGTCGGGAGACCGCTCGTTGTCGGCCTGTGCGTCGGGCAAGCGGGCGAGGTCGGCGAATCCGGCCGGGAAGCGGTGACGATCCTCGTGCTTTCGATGGCCGACGGCGGTACCGGATGCCGCTGAGAGCCGCTGCGGTTCCGGAGGTCGCGGCGGGCAGCCCGTCGCGTGGTCGTGTGCCGACGGCGTCAGAACGCGAAGCCGCCGGGACGCCCGTTGCGGTCGGCGAGCAGGCCGGCCAGCGTCGCCAGGGCGATCTCCGGTGGCGTGCGCGAGCCGATGTTGAGGCCGATCGGCCGGTGCACACGGGCGATCTCCCCGGCGGGCACACCGAGCTCGGTCAGCGCCTGGACGTGCGGGCCGATGTGGCGGGGGCTGCCCATCACGCCGACCCACCGCACCGGATGGGCCAGCACGTCGCGCAGGACGGTGCCGAGCTCGCCGCGGTGGTGGTCGGTGACGACGACATCGGCCGTGCCGTCGAGGCCCGATGGAACGTCGCCGACCACCTCCACGCCGCCGTACGCCGCGTCGGCGCGGGCTGCGTCGGCTCGCTCGGCGTCGGGCTCCAGCAACACGCCGCTGTACCCGAGGTCCGTACCGAAATGCAGCAGGAAGCGGGCCACCGGCGAGGCGAAGACGGCGACGAGCGTGCGGTCGTCCGCCTCGCCGGGGGCGTCGCCGTGGGCGACGGCACAGGCCGGCTCCTCGTACTCGTGCGGTTCCGTCATGCGCCCAGTCTCCCACCGGCCCGCTCTTGGGTCAGCAGTGCGCGAGCACCGCGGCGATGGCCCCGCCTCCCGGCCGGGTCGACGGACGGGTCCTTGTCGACGTACGCGCTGACGTAGGTGCGGCGGAAGGCACGGCGGGGCAGCGGCCGCCGGGGCTGATCCTTGCCCCCCATGTCGACCGGATGGTCGGCGGCCCACAGCTCCGGGTGCCGCAGGCCGTTCGCGAACGCCGCCGCTTGGTGGTGCTGGAATTTCCTCAGAGGTTGTCCACAGCCCTGTGGACGGCGGAATGAACGGTGATCGCTGCCGCGGGCCGTTGGCATCGGCACGGTTCGCGGCCACTCGCCATCCCGGTTGTCCACAGGCGGCGGACGGCTGGTATGCCGCTCGGCGCGAGCACGGCGACCTGCGCCTCCGCCGCGTGCAACGCCCGGGCCGCGGAACCGCTGCACCCTGCCCTGCGAGGTGGATGAGCCCGTCTCCGCGCGCGGTACGTCCTCCGGTCGGCGGGGACGGGTGGCGGCGCGTGCACACGGCGACCGGATGCGCCCCGCGCAGGGCACCCGGTCGCCATGTACCGTGCGCCGCGCGATCGGCCCAGACCCCCGGCGATCCGATCGGGGTGGCGAGTCCGCGGTACGAAGGAGCCCGGGCACAGAGATGATCGACGACGCACAGGGGAAGCCGCACGGGTGTCCCCGGACGATTGCTAGGCTGCCAATGCACTGCTAATCCGAGGTTTGAAGGGGTCCCATCGTGAAGAAGCTCATCATTCTTGCGCTGGTCGCCCTCGGCGGTTTCGCGGTCTGGCGCCGGCTTCAGCAGGACCGGGCCGAGCTCGACCTGTGGACCGAGGCGACGTCCGCCGACAGCTGAGAAAGACGTCCCAAGGTGCCGGCGGGGCCTACGGGGGGGGTGAGCGTGGACGACACGGCGCGGATCACCCTCGCCTGCCTCGACCTCGCCGGTACGACCGTCGCCGACGACGGCATGGTCGAGCGCGCGATCGCCGAGGCGCTGATCACACAGGGCGTCGTCTCCGGCACCGAAACCTACGTGCGCGCGATGGCGACGGTACGCGACGCCCGCGGCCGGTCCAAGCTCGACATCTTCCGTGCGGTCTTCCCCGACGAGGATCGCGCCCAGGCCGCGCACCACTCCTTCGAACGGGCCTATGACTCGGTCATCGACCGGGTCGGCCTGCAGCCGGTGCCCGGCGCGGAGGCCGCCATCGACGAGCTCGCCGCGGCCGGCGTGCGCATCTGCCTGATGACCGGGTTCGGCAACAAGACCCTCGGCCACATCATCGACACGCTCGGCTGGTGGAAACGGGCCGACCTGCTGCTGTGCCCGGCCGATGCCGGCGGCCGCGGCCACCCGTACCCCGACATGATCCTCACCGCGGCCCTGCACGTGAAGATCGACGACGTGCGTCACATCGCGGTCTGCGGCGACACCGAGAGCGACATGCTCAGCGGCCGTCGGGCCGGCGCGTCCATCGTCGCGGGCGTCCTCACCGGCGCCCACGACCGCGACCGCCTTCAGCGCGCCGGCGCGACCCACGTGATCGACAGCATCACCGACCTGCCCGCCCTGATCCTCCGCACCACCAGCCCCGCCACCTGACAGTGACCGTCCACGCCCGCCTACGTCTGCCGGGCGGGCGCACCCCCGGCCCAGGGCCGCTGAACGCCAGACCGGGGCGCTTTCGTGCGGTGTGGAGACGGCGCGGGGTGGGGCGTCAGCGAACGGCCCCGCACACCGGTAGGCTGTAACCCGATCTCCAGGGGCCATAGCTCAGTCGGCAGAGCGCCTGCTTTGCAAGCAGGAAGTCCGGGGTTCGAATCCCCGTGGCTCCACCAGCCACAACGCCCCCGCCACGATCATGGTCGGGGGCGTTCGTGCCATTAGCGTGCCATTAGCCGTCGCCGAGCAACACGCCGGCCGCACCGTCACCGTCCGGTCGTTCGGCCTTGATCCGTGCATCCAGCGCCTCCGCGATCTTGCGGTCAGCGTCACGCGTCGCGTGCTGATAGATCACCGGCGTTCCGCAGCTGAGGGCGGCTCCTGGGACACGCTCGGGGTGAACGTGCTGGTCAGCGGATTGGTGCTGGTTCTGCGAGCCGAATTCGCCT
>JBEHYF010000004.1:0-95961 GCA_048498315.1 Actinomycetota bacterium | reverse complement strand
GAACCGTGCGATGCGGAGCCGGGACGAAGAGACCTACGGCGTGACGGGCGACGACCCGCCGTCACCGGCCGCGGAGGGCGGCCGGTGACAGAGCGGAGTCCGGGCAACCGTGCCGGGGGCTACACGGTTGCCCGGGCTCCGTGCGGCCCCGAGGGAGCGCCCCTCTGCAGTCACGCCTGTCACGGAGGTGTTGGAGGGGGAGGCGGCGTGACTGACAAATGCTCGCTCGGCACCGCGTCTCGGCGGCACCCGCGGGACCGGCCGGCGGGCGGCGGCTCATCGGGCCGTGCCGCCCTGCCAGGTCGCGGCGGGAAGCCACCGGCTCCGGGGCGCCGCGGCCGGCCCCGGGCGCGGCGCGCCGGGGACGGGGAACGGGATGCGGGGACGTACCTTGATCGCCTCGATCGACTCGACCAGCTCCTTCACCGTCGGCGCCTCGACGAAGGCGTCATTGTGCGGATCGTAGGGCGGGAGGGCCCACCAGTGGCCGGTCGCCTCGCCGTACCAGATCGTCCAGTCCGGATAGCGGGCCGCCAGGATGGCGAGCACCGAGAACGGCTGGTCGAGCGAGTCGTCGGCAGTCATGGGTGCTCCCTGGCAACCGGGGAACTGCTGATGTCTTTTCGCCTGTAACGCAGTGTGTCGTATGCCACAGAGGAGGTCAAGGGCTGTGGCTAGAATTTGTAGTTTGCCCTGTCAGGAGCCAGGCCGGAGCGCGCGAATACCCGCCGTATGCTGCGGTTTTCATTACCCCGATCTTGTCCACCGCCTGATCCGGCCACCGGTGGCCCACCGGCCTCCGGACGCTGGCAAGGATCAGCGATCTTGTCGGACGCGCGGCACGGTCCCCTCGGCCCATGGTCGCGCATCCGGCGCCGCATGGCCACCCTCCGCCACACCGCTTAGACCCGCGGGTAAGCGGGGGCAGGTTTCATCCTGACCGGAAATCGAGCGACCGATGAATTGAAACGGCGTGCCGCGACCGCGTTTCCCACGGCGAAATCGCGGCGCGAAACGATCGGAGCGAGATGGCGGTTCGAGCCGCCGATCGGACGGGCCGCCGCGGGCGTTCGCCCGCACGGCGACCACCGCACCGCAAACCGTACTAATTGCCAAAAAAGCGAAAAAGCGCGCTACGGCCGCCCCCCGAGCGGCGGCCGCAGCGCGCGGGCCTCAGCCGTTCGTGGGGAAGCCCAGGTTGATCCCGCCGTGGCTCGGATCCAGCCAGCGTGAGGTGATCACCTTGCCGCGGGTGTAGAAGTGCACGCCCTCGGTGCCGTGCACGTGCGTGTCGCCGAACAGCGACGCCTTCCAGCCGCCGAACGAGTAGTACGCCATCGGCACCGGAATCGGCACGTTCACCCCCACCATGCCGACCTCGACCTCGTTCTGGAAGCGCCGGGCCGCGCCGCCGTCATTGGTGAAGATCGCGGTGCCGTTCCCGTACGGATTCGCCGCGATCAGTTCCATGCCCGTCTCGTACGACGGCGTGCGCACGATCGACAGCACCGGCCCGAAGATCTCATCCCGGTAGCAGTCCATCTCCGGCGTCACGTGGTCGAGCACGGTCGGGCCGAGCCAGAAGCCGTCGCCCTCGGGCAGCGGGTGCTGCCGCCCGTCGACGGCGAGGGTGGCACCCTGCGCCACACCGCCGTCCAGGTAGGAGACGACCTCGTCGCGATGCTGCCGGGTGACCAGCGGGCCCATCTGGGCGCCGGCGTCGTCGCCCGGCCCGACCGCCAGGCCGGCGACCCGTTCCTTGATCTTCTCGACCAGCGCGTCGCCGACGGGGTCGACGGCGACGACCACCGAGATCGCCATGCACCGCTCCCCCGCCGAGCCGAATCCCGCGGACACGGCCGCGTCGGCGGCCAGGTCCAGGTCGGCGTCGGGCAGCACCAGCATGTGGTTCTTGGCCCCGCCGAGCGCCTGCACGCGCTTGCCGTGCGCCGACCCGGTCTCGTAGACGTAGCGGGCGATCGGCGTGGACCCGACGAAGCTGACGGCGCGCACGTCCGGGTGCGCGAGCAGCCCGTCGACGGCGACCTTGTCGCCGTGCACGACGTTGAACACGCCGTCCGGCAGGCCCGCCTCCCGCCACAGCTCGGCGAGGAACACCGACGCCGACGGGTCCTTCTCCGACGGCTTGAGCACGAACGTGTTCCCGCACGCGATCGCCAGCGGGAACATCCACATCGGCACCATCGCCGGGAAGTTGAACGGCGTGATGCCCGCCACCACGCCGAGCGGCTGGCGGATCGAGTACGAGTCGACCCGCGTCGAGACGTTCTCCGAGAAGCCGCCCTTGAGCAGGTGCGGGATGCCGCAGGCGAACTCCACGACCTCCAGGCCGCGGGCGACCTCGCCGGCCGCGTCGGCGCGCACCTTGCCGTGCTCGCTGCTGATCAGCGCGGCTAGTTCGTCGCGCCGCCCGTTCAGCAGCTCGCGGAAGGCGAACAGGATGTTCACCCGCCGGGTCAGCGAGGTGTCCCGCCAGGCGGGGTAGGCCTCGCGGGCGGCGGCCACGGCCGCGTCGACCTCGCCGGGCGAGGCGAAGTCGACGCGGCCGGTCACCTGGCCGGTCGCGGGGTCGTACACGTCGCCCTGGCGACCGGCCGTGCCGGTCCAGGGCTTTCCGCCGATCCAGTGGGTGATGTGCTTCATGAGATCGCCTCCAGCGCCTCGACCAGGATGCCGAGCCCCTCGCGGCCCTCGTCCTCGGTCAGGGTCAGCGGCGGCGCCATGCGGATCGTGTTGCCGTACAGGCCGCCCTTGCCGACGAGCAGGCCGCGGGCCTTGGTCTCCTCCAGCATCCGCGCCGCGAGCGACGCATCGGCCAGCTCGATCGCGAACATCAGGCCCTTGCCACGCACGTCCTTGACGATCGGCCGTCCCTGCGCCGCCTCGCGCAGGCCCCCGATGATCTGCCCGCCGACCTTGGCGGCGTTGGCCTGCAGGTCGTGGTCGAGGATGTAGTCGAGCGTGGCGTTCGCGGCGGCCGTGGAGATCGGGTTGCCGCCGAAGGTGGACAGGCCGGTGGCGTGCGGGGCGTCCATGAGCTCGCCGCGCGCCACGACGCCGCCGATCGCGAAGCCGTTGCCCAGGCCCTTGGCGAAGGTCAGCATGTCGGGGCGCACGCCGTGGTTCTGGTAGCCCCAGAAGTTCTGCCCGGTGCGGCCCCAGCCGGTCTGCACCTCGTCGGAGATGAACAGGATGCCCTGCTCGGCCAGCACCTCCTGGTACGCGGCGTACAGGCCGTCGGGCGGGCAGGTGTAGCCGCCGACGCCCTGGATCGGCTCGGCGATCACCGCGGCGACGTCGCCGGCCGTGACCGTGGCCAGGGTGTGCCGCAGGTCCTCGACGCAGACCTTGATGAAGTCGGCGTCCGACAGCCCGGCGAACTGCGGGAGCTGCCGGTCGCCGCCGTGCAGGAAGTAGACCGTCAGCGGCGAGAGCGCGTTGTTCTTCCAGGCGCGGTTGGCGGTGATCGAAATCGTGCCGAATGAGCGCCCGTGGTAGCTCTGCCGCATGGCCAGGACCTGGTTGCTCTTGCGCGCGTAGGTCGCCAGCAGCAGCGCCGTCTCGTTCGCCTCGGTGCCGGAGTTGGTGAAGAAGACCTTCGCGTCGTCGATCCCGGACAGCCGGGCGATCTTCTCGGCCAGCTCGACCTGGCCGCGCATCAGGTACAGCGTCGAGGTGTGCACGACGCCGGTGCGCAGCTGGCGCTCGACCGCCTCGCGGACCTCCGCGATGTCGTAGCCGAGCGTGTTGGTGACGATGCCGGCGAAGAAGTCGAGGTAGGAGCGGCCCTCGGAGTCGGTGACGCGGTTACCCTTCCCGCTCACGATCTCGATGGGCTCGTCGTAGTACAGGCCCATCCACTTCGGGAGGACCGCGCGGTGGCGTGCAAGCAAGTCCGACATACACCGAGTCTTCCCGAGCGACCGCCCGGGACGCCAGCCGACAGCCTGTCAGCGATAGCGCGCCCCATCTGTCACTGTGTCGCCGCCGGGGTCCCGGTGACCCGGGCTCCGGCGACCGCGCGCCTCACAGGTCGTTGATGCGGCGAGCGAGGCGGAAATCGTACTCGGTCAGCCCTCCGGCCACGTGGGTGCTCTGGGTGAGGGTGACCTTGTTCCACCGGATGGCGATGTCGGGGTGGTGGTTCTCCTCCTCGGCCACCTGCGCCACCCGGTTCACGAATGCCATCGCCTCCGTGAAGTCGGCGAACTCGAAGACGCGGACGATGGCGTCCTCGGCGAGCCGCCAGCCGGGCGTGGCGGCCAGCTCCTGGTCGATCGCGTCCTTGCCGAGCCGTTCCATTTGGCCTCCCCTCTCGTTCGTTTCATACCATCGCAGCGTGCTGCCCACTCTGGCCGACGTCTTGCGGCTCGACGCGGTCAGGCGGGGAGAACCCCGTGTGATCGCCGGTGCCGACCGCCTGGACGCACGCGTCCGCTGGGTGCACGTCGCCGAGGTCACCGACATCGCACACCTGCTGCGCGGTGGCGAGCTGGTGCTCACCACCGGCATCGCGCTGCCCGACGACCCCGAGCGGCTGCGCGCCTACATCGACGACCTCGCCGGGGTCGGCGTCAGCGGGCTGATCGTCGAACTGGGCCGCAAGTACGCCCGCACGCTGCCGCCGGCGCTCGTGTCGGCGGCGGAGGAGCACGGTCTCCCGCTGATCGCCTGGGCCCGCGAGACCCCGTTCGTCGACGTCACCGAGGCCGTGCACGCACGGATCATCGACGCCCAGCTCGCCGAGCTGCGCGCCTCGGAGAAGCTGCACGAGGTGTTCACGCAGCTGTCGGTCGACGGCGCCCCGCCGGCCGAGGTCGTACGCCAGGTCGCCCGGCTGGCCGGCCGCCCGGTGGTGCTGGAGAACCTCGCCCACCAGGTGCTCGCCGCCGAACCCGCCGGATCCGACCCGTCCGAGCTGCTGGCCGGCTGGGAGACCCGGTCCCGCAGCGTACGGCCGGAGGAGCGCACCGCCTACGACGAATCGTCCCGCTGGCTGGTCACCGTCGTCGGCGCCCGCGGCGAGGACTGGGGGCGGCTCATCCTCATCTGCGGCGCTGCCCCGTCCGCGCGCGACATCGTGCTGGTCGAACGGGCGGCCACGACCCTCGCCCTGGGCCGGCTGCTCGAACGCCACGCCGAGAGCCTCGAACGGCAGGCGCACGGGTCGATCATCAGCGGCATCCTCGCGCGCGCCTACGCCGACCCCCAGGAGGCGGCGGCACGGGCCCGCGCGCTCGGCGTGCCGCTGACCGGTCGCCGACTGTACGGCGTCGTCATCGTGCCCCGCGGTGCCGAGGCGACGGCCGAGGGCCCGGGCGCGGGCCCGCTGGCCGAGCTGGCCGAGGCGACCGCCGCCGCGTGCCGCGACGCGGGGCTTTCCGCGCTGGTCGGCACGCTCGACGAGGGGTCGGCGCAGGCCCGCGTCGGCGTGCTCGCCTCGCTGCCGGCGCGCGCGTCCGACGACCGGGTCTTCGGCGATCTCGCGCGGCGGCTGCGCGCCCATCACGCCGACCCGGCGGCCGCCGGGCGGCCGCCCAGGAACGACGCCACAGGCCGGGCGGCCCGGCGTGGCGGCGCGGAGGCGTTCGTGATGGCCGTCGGCTCGGCCGTCGAGTCGGTGCGCGACGTGCGCCGGTCGTTCCTGGAGGCCGAGCAGGTCGCCGGGGTGGCCGCCGAACGCACCGACGGGCGGCTGTTCTATCGGCTGCCCGACCTGCGGCTGCGCGGCCTGTTGCACCTGCTGCGCGACGACGCCCGCGTGCAGACGTTCACCGAGCGGGAGCTGGGCCCGCTGCTGACCTACGACGCGCAGCGCGGCAGCGATCTCGTCCACGTCCTCGGCCTGTACCTCGCGAGCGGCCGTAACAAGGTGCTGACCGCACAGCGCGCGCACCTGTCCCGGCCCGCCCTGTACGAGCGGTTGCGGCGCATCGAACGGGTGCTCGGCGTCGACCTGGAAGATGTCGAGTCGTGCGCGTCCCTGCACGTCGCGCTGCTCGCCCTCGACTCCGTCCGCCGGGATCGCCATTGACCGCGCGGCGCCCCGGCGGTGGATCAAGCGCTTTCTTCGACGCTCAAGGAAGAACTGGATACCACAGGGACGCCACCGAAAAGCGACGCACCGGAAAGCTCAGAAAACCGCGACGTAACCGGGATGGTTTCCGCGGCCGCCGCGACTGGCACCGTCTGCGTAGTGATCTATAACATACTGCGCAAGCGAACGGTACGTTGAGGCGTGGCCGACAGCCGTCGGATCCATACCGGCCGTGGAGCGGTCATTCGAAATCCTGGGGGCAACGGAGGAGTGCGAGGCGAACGGACGCGGCGAGCGTGGTGGCCGCGTCCGTTCCGCCTCTTCCGGACGTCACTCCGATGGGCTGGAAGCCAATCCCGGGCCATCCGGCGACGTTCCATCGAACCATGCGACCTCTACACAGCCGCTCGATGCGTTACTTCGGGCGGACTTTCGCCATGTGGACGCGGACTTATCGACCATACCATCTCCTCACATTTCTCCAGCCGCCAACCGGCGCAGGATCGCCACTGACTCGCCGATCCCCAGCGCCTCGGCGACAAGGCGGTTGAAGACGAGCGAATAGGCGTGGACGTGCGCCGGATCCTCAATGTAAAGGGCTCCGTTGAGCGCCTCTATGTACCCCACCTCCGACATGTATCGTTCTGGAAACTCCAGAAGGGCGAACGTGCCCGCTGCGCCGGGGTGAGCGCCCACCGAATATGGCAGCACCTGAATAGTGACGTTCGGCAGTGCGGCAGCCTCGACGAGACGGGCGCATTGGGCCCGCATCACCTCCGGACCGCCGATCATGCGGCGCAGGACGTTCTCGTCAATGACGCACCAGAGTTCCAGTGGAGGGTTCCGCTGCGCGAGGAGCGCCTGCCGAGCAAGCCGAACCTCGACGTGGTGCTCCATCTCACGCTCGGACGCCAACTGCATGAGTCCGGCCCGGATCACCTCTCGGGCGTACTCCTCTGTCTGTAGCAGTCCATGGACGAGGAGGGCGTCGTAGGTGCGCAGCGACCTGGCCTCGGCCTCCAACGCGATGTACGTCGCATAGGCAGGAAGCAGCTTGTCGGTGTATTGGTCCCACCAGCCGCGCTCGCGCGCGCCCCGGGCCAGCTCGACCAGGTCCTGGCGCCGGTGCCCATCGACTCCGTAGACGTCGAGGAGACGCTGGAGCTCGGCCGGCTTGATGCGCCGGATCGCGGTCTCCATGCGACCGAGGGTGGCGCGGCTCCAGCCGAGTCGCTCCGCCGCCTGGTCGAGGGTCAGCCCGACCTGCTCGCGGATGCGCCGCACTTCGATGGCGATGCGGCGTTCTCGGATGGTTGGTGAGGGATCACGCACGTGGCCAGTTTGCCGGGCATCACTCTCCGCAAGCAATCGATTCCTAATAGTTACCAAGCGGTACGTTGTGAGAATTCTCAGCGAATCGCTTGCGCTGCGGGCACAGCCGACGCACTATGCGTAAGAACCCGAACACATCAGGTGATCGCGGGGCCGCCGGCACTGGAGGCGCGCACCGCCGCCGGGGTCGCCGGCCGCACGGTCACCGTCACGTCTTGGGGCCGGCCCCTCAGCCGGCCCCGGCCGACGTCCGCCGTGGCCCGGAACCTCACCCCGCCGGCCCGCCATCCGAGGCCGCGGCCGCCACCCGTCCATTGGAGGGCGCACCATCGTGACCGTCACGCTCCGCGAGCCGGCGCCGGCCGGCGCCACCGGGGTCACGTGCTGGCGCCGCACATTCCCGGGCCGGGCCGACCAGGCACGGCTCGTCCGCCGTTTCGTCGCCTTCCTCCTCGACGGCTGCCGGTGCGCGGACGACGCCGTCCAGGCCGTCGCCGAGCTGGCCGGCAACGCGGTGATCCACACCCGCTCGGGCCGTCCGGGCGGCCTGTTCACCGTCGAGGTGCGGCGCTGGGACAACGGGCTCGCCGTCTCGGTGACCGACCAGGGCGGCCCCGTCCCCGGCCGGCACACCGCGGACGGCGACAGCGCAGACGACCGGGACGGCGGGGACGACCTCGCCGAGAACGGCCGCGGCCTGCCGATCGTCGCCGACCTCGCCACCACGGTCACCTGGACCGGCGACGCCCGCCGAGGCCGCACGATCACCGCCGTCTTCGCGAGCCGAACCAACGGCCGGTCGTCGCGGCCGCTCGACGCCCGGCCGCTCGAATCGCCGCACCCGGCGACGGGCCTCATGCCGACCTGACGGTGCGAACAGGTCACTTCGCGACCGGAAGGAGTTCCGCCTCGGGGACGGTGAGATCGCCGGCGGGCCGCGTGCGGCGGCGGCTCCACGGCATGGCGAGCACCAGGAACGGGATGACGGCCATGGAGCTGACCGCCCACCATCGGTGGTTGATCCACCAGCCGGTGTCGTCGAACTGCGTCAGGTAGATGTAGCCGAGGCCCGCCCACACGGCGGCCAGCGTCATCGCGACCCGGCTCCAGCGGGTCGGCCGGGCGCACAGGAATGGCACGAACCACTGCAGGTACTGCGCGCCCATACGGGGCGTGACCACCATGAACGCCAGCAGCAGCGCCGACGTCTGGTCGATGCGGTCCGAGCGCCACCACAGCCACATCACCAGGCCGAGCGTGGCGTACAGCAGGATCTGGCCGATCTTGGCGGCGAGCGGGGCGAGCTCCCAGTTGCCGCCGGTCGTCACCGCGGTCCATCCCCACTCGCCGACGATGGGCCGCACCTCGCCGAGGTAGCGGGCGACGTTCAGCATGTTCTTCCATGAGGAGTCGATGACCAGCGGCAGGGTGGCCAGGAAGAACACCGGAACCGCGCCCGCGGCGACCAGCCCGTACAGGCGCTGCCGCCAGTTCGGCAGGATGGCCAGGACCACCGGCAGCAGGATGATCGGCCAGCTCTTGGCCGACAGCGCGAAGCCGAAGAGGACACCCGCCCAGGCGCCGCCCGCACCGGCCCGGCCGCTCTCGGCGCCGGCCCGCGCCGACATCGCCAGCAGGTAGGCGGCGACGAGGAAGACCAGCGAGATCGGCTCGACCTGCGCGTGGATGACCGCGACCATGAGGGCGATCGGGTTGCACGCGTACTGGAAGCTGACTTGCGCGCGCCGCTCGCGGCCGGCGAGCCGGCCGACGAAGACGATCAGGACGATGTCGGCGATGATCGTGCAGACGCGGCCGGCGATCTCCCATGGCAGCCCCGTCGCCAGGGCGAGGGCGTAGAAGTAGGGGATCATCGGCAGGAAGTGCCACGATCCCTGGCTCGCCAGCACCGGATCCTGGTGGTGCAAGACCGCCTGCCCGGCCGCCCGGAACCCCTCGTTGAAGTCCACCGGCTGCCAGGAGTCCGTCGACGCGGAGATCAGCAAGAGGACGCGCAGCAGGATGCCGACCGCGAGGCTGGTGGTGAGCGACGGCCGCCAGCCGCGCCACTGCCCCACGGCGGCGAGGCCAAGCGCCCCTACCAGGACGAATGCTGTGAAATACGGGTGGTCCATTGCTAAGCAAGGTTCTCATACGCCGACGACTCCACCGCCCACGGCATTGGGACTCACAGCGAACTCTCAGGTTCGCTTGACCATAGCGGCCCGCGGCGGCACCAGGGGATTATGCGGGCGACACCTCCCCGGGAGGGTCGTACCACCTCACCGCCCGCACGCCCCGGCGACGGCACCCGCGGCCCGTCCCGCCCGCGACCTGTCTCCGCCCACGGCCCGTCCCCGCCCACGGCCCCTCACGCGGCCTGTCCCGGCCGCGGAGGCGGACGCGAGCCGGGTACACACCACGGCGTTCGGCTGCCAGGGCGACCACCGGCCCAAGACCCGCGACGCCGAGATCGTCACGCGGCTGCGCGCGGCGGGCGCGATCATCGTCGGTAAGACGCACACCAGCGAGTTCGGGCAGTGGCCGACCGGGGAGACCTGCCTGGGCACGGTCCGCAACCCGTGGAACCGCGACCACACGCCCGGCGGGTCGAGCGCCGGATCGGCGGCCGCGGTCGCGGCCGGCATGGTTGCCGCGGCCGGCTTCCACGAGCGATCTGACACGCCACGCCGCACCGGGCCGCCGCAGGGGCCGTACCCGGCCATTCCGCGGATGAGTGCGCACGTCACGGAGGCCCCGGGCGAGGGGCGCGATCCTGACCGCCGGGGTGACTGATCTCCCAGAAACGGGGTCGCACCGGACAGAGACTCAGTAGTATGCACGTGCTTTCGGATGGCCCATTCCGGACTAACGTATGATCTTGCGCATTCTTACTCTCTTTGTGAAGATCTGCGCAGGCTAGGTAATCGGATCTCGACCCCGCCCGGGCGGCCCGCGCCGCCCGTGAGCCGAGCGCCATTGCCACGCCGCCCTCGGGCCCGCCACCGGGGCGGGCCTGCCACCCCTGAGGGAGGCTCGTGTGAGGTTCACCGCCCATCGGCGTGCAGCCCTGATCGCCGCTACGACCCTGGCGGGCGGCTCGCTGTTCGCCACGACGGCCCAGGCCGCCGTCTCGCAGCCGGATCCGTCGCACATCGCGACCACGCTGGCCCACCGACTGGGCTCCCGCTCCGCGGGCGCCTACCTCGACCACTCCACCAAGAAGCTGGTCGTGACGGTCACCTCCAAGGCCGACGCCAAGGCCGTCCGCGCGACCGGCGCGGTGCCCAAGATGGTCGCGCTCAGCGGCGCCCGCCTGAACCAGGTCATCGCGACGCTCGATCGCACCGCCAAGGTCCCGGGCACCGCCTGGGGCATCGACCCGAGCACCGACCAGGTCGTGCTGTCCGTCGACAGCTCGGTCACCGGAGCCAAACTCGTCAAGGTCACCTCCGCGGCGGAGCAGCTCGGCAACGCGGTGCGGCTCGAGTACGTGCCCGGCGTCTTCCACACCGACATCTCGGGCGGCGACGCCATCTACGGCGGCCAGTACCGCTGCTCGCTCGGCTTCAACGTCCGCAGCGGCAGCACGTACTACTTCCTGACCGCCGGGCACTGCGGCAACGTCGCCTCGACCTGGTACGCCGACTCCGGCCACACCCAGGTGCTGGGCGATACGGCGAGCAGCAGCTTCCCCGGCAACGACTTCGCGATCGTCCGATACACCGGCTCGGTGTCCCACCCCGGCACCGTCGGCAGCGTGGACATCACCGGTGCCGGCAACGCCTACGTGGGTGAGAGCGTGACCCGCCGTGGCAGCACCAGCGGCACGCACAGCGGCACCGTCACCGCCCTCAACCAGACCGTCAACTACGCCGAAGGCACCGTGTACGGCCTGATCCGGACGACCGTCTGCGCCGAGCCCGGCGACAGCGGCGGCCCGCTGTACTCCGGCAGCACGGCGCTCGGCCTGACCTCCGGCGGCAGCGGCGACTGCACCACCGGCGGAACGACCTTCTTCCAGCCGGTCACCGAGGCGCTGAGCGCCTACGGTGTGAGCGTGTACTGACCCCGCCCGGCGGTCCCCCGGAAGCCCCGCTTCCGGGGGACCGTTATTTCCAGGGCCCGTCACCACGGCGCGGGCTTCGGCTTGCGCGGCGACCGTGCGGCGTGTCGAGGACCATCGTGCTCTCCCCGAAGTCGGCGACGACCTTCAACCTGCCGCCGAGCGCCTCGACATACGCGGCTTGTGGATGTCAGGAGTCGAAGCCGATGCCCAGGCGGTCGAGGGTGCGCAGCCAGGGGTTGCGGCGGCCCTGGTGGCGGTCGGCCTGGGCGATCGACCAGCGGGTGAGCTGGATGACCCCGTAGCGCAGCGGCTCCGGTGGGAACGGCACCGGCTTCGTGCGCACCATGGCCAGCCGGGTCCGTTCGGTGACGGCGCCGTCCAGCAGGTCGAGCATGACGTCGGCGCCGAAGCGCGTCGCGCCCACCCAGGCCGGTGTATCCGGCCGCGTACGCCAGCCGCCCGCCGTACGCGGTGCCGAAGAAGGCGCAGAACCGGCTGCACGTGTCGATCACGCCGCCCCACGCGTGCGTGAACCGCACCCCTTCGAGCTGCGGGAACGTGGCGAAGAAGTGCCGCGCGAGCGTCGCGAACGTCTCGGGGCGGCGTTCGCGTTCCGCGGCCACCCCGCCCCCGTAGTGGTAGATCGCGTCATAGCCGCCCCGCAGGATCCGGTCGTCCGGGGTGAGCCGGTAGTACGGACCCGGCTGACCAGGGCGGCGGCCAGCTCGGGCGCGGCCGGGTCGGCCGGCCAGTACGGCGACGGTTCGGCGTCGGCGAGCGCGCGCAGCACGTCCACGGCGGGTCACCGGCGCCTGCGCGCGATCACCGCGTTGCCGGCCGCCAGCAGCACGCCGGCCACGAAGATGATCGTGCCCATCACGTTGACCTGCGGCGGCAGGCCGTTCTTCTGCGCGCCCCAGATCCACAACGGGAACGTCAGCGTCGAACCGCTGTTGAAGCTGGTGATGATGAAGTCGTCGATCGACAGCGCGAACGACAGCAGCGCGCCGGCCAGCACCGCGGGGGAGATCATCGGCAGCGTGACCAGGCGGAAGGCGGCCCAGCCACCGGCGCCCAGATCGCGCGCGGCCTCCTCGACCGCCGGGTCGAGGGTCAGCACCCGCGCCCGTACGGTGACCGCGACGAACGAGACGCAGAACATGATGTGCGCGATGAGGATCGTCACGTAGCCGCGCCCGACGCCCGCCTGGATGAAGAACGACAGCAGCGAGGCGCCCATCACCGTCTCCGGCGCGGAGATCGCGGCGAACTGCACGAGGTTCAGCGCGCCCTGCCCGCGGAAGCGGTACCGGCCGAGCGCCAGGCCGATCATCGTGCCCAGCACGGTCGCGCCGCACGCGGCCAGCACCGCGATCGTGAGCGAGTTGAGCAGCGCGGTCGTCAGGTCCGGCACCGCGAAGAGCTGCGCGTACCACTTGACCGTGAAGCCCTGCCAGGTGAGGTTGAGGCGGCCGCGGGCGTTGTTGAACCCAAACGCGATCATCACCGCGATGGGCAGGCACAGCCAGACGGTGATCAGCCAGGTGTAGGCGTGCAGCAGCCGGTCGCCCCAACGGCCACGGGACGCGCCGGCCCGCGACGAGATCCCGGGCTCCGTCTCGATCGTCGCCGTCATCGGATGGCCCCCTCCGTCAGGTCCACGATGAACGTCGCCGTCATCGGACGCACCCTCCGGCACGTCATCGGGCCGCCACCTCCAGCACGTCCTCGGTGCCAAGAGCCCGCGCGTACGCGAAGATCCCGACGAGGAGGATCGCCATGAGCGTGAACGACAGCGCCGCGGCCTCCGGGTACTGCGTGTCGACCAGGTAGAGGTTCTGGATGATGTTGCCGATCATGGTGTTGTTGGTGCCGCCGAGCACGGTCGCGTTGACGTAGTCGGCGCTGACCGGCACGAACGTCATCAGCACCCCGGCGAACACGCCGGGCAGCGACAGCGGGAACACCACGCGCAGGAACGCCTGCGCCCAGCCGGCGTACAGGTCCTGCGCCGCCTCGATCAGCTTCGGGTCCACCCGCTCCAGCGCCACGTAGATCGGCAGCACCATGAACGGCAGGTAGTTGTACGTCAGTCCGGCCACCACGGCGAAGCCGGTGGCGATCACGTGGAAGTCCTCCGGGAGCAGGCCGGCGTTCTTCAGCGGCCCGAGTACGATGCCGTCGTCGGCGAGCAGGAATTTCCAGGAGAAGGTGCGCAGCACGAACGAGACGAAGAACGGCAACAGCATCAGGAACAGATAGGTGCTCTTGCGCGTCCCCGCGTGGAAGGCGATCCAGTACGCGGCCGGGTAGGCGATGACCACGCAGGCGGCCGTGGCCAGCACTCCGTACACCAGCGAGCGCACGAGCTGGTCGGCGTAGGTGGACAGGCCGTCGGTGTAGTTCTGCCAGTGCCAGGTGAGCTGGAAGCCGTCCACGACGTCGCCCTGCATAAGCGAGAACGACAGCATGACGACCATCGGCAGCACGAAGAACACGACCAGCCACAGGCCGCCGGGCAGCACCAGGAGGTACGGCGTGAGGCGTCGACGCATCCGTCACCCCGCTGTGATCTGCTGGAACACCGCGTCGTACTCCTTCTCCTCCGCAGGGGTCAGCGTGCGCCAGTGCCGCAGCTTGGCGTAGTCGGCCTGGGTCGGGAACACCAGCGGGCTGGTGGCCATGTCCTGTAGCTTCTTCTTCTGCTGCGCGCCGGTCGCCTTGGCCGCGTCCGCCTGGATGATCTGCTGCGCCGAGGGCACCGGCGTGACGTAGTTGATCCCCTCGGTGAGCTGGGCGGCGATGTTCGGCTGGTAGAACCAGTCCATCAGCATGATCGCGTCGACCGGGTTGCTCGCGGTCTTGGGGATCACCATGTTGTCGGTCCAGATCGTGGCGCCCTCCCGGGGGATGACGAACTGCAGGTTCGACCCCTCCGAGAGGTTCTGCTGGAAGATGTCGCCGGACCAGGCCATGGTGACCCACACGTCGCCGCGTGACAGCGCGTCGATGTAGTCGTTCTCGTAGTACTTGCGGACGATGCCCTTGTCCTTCTGCTCCTGCAGCTTGGCGGCGGCCCGCTTCCAGTCGGCCGGCGTCGACGTCTCCGGGTCGACGCCGATGGCGAACATGCCGAAGTTGCCGATCTCCTGCGGGTCGGACATCATCCCGACCTTGCCCTTGAACTTCGGGTCCCACAGGTCCTGGACGCTGGTGATCGGGCGCCCGGTCTTCGCGGGGTCGTAGGCGATGCCGGTGAGCCCGGTGGCCCACGGGATGCTGTAGACGTTGCCGGGGTCGAACGACTCCTTCTTGTACGACGCGCCGGCATACCTGGCGAAGTTGGGCAGCCTGGAGTGGTCCAGCGGGACGAGGTAGCCCAGCTCCTTGAGCTTGGTCAGCTCCACGCCGTTGGTGACGACCATGAGGTCGTAGCCGATCGACTGACCGGCCTGCAGCTGCGGCGCGATCTTGCCGAACCACTGCGGGTCGTCCTGGATCACCTCGCGGTAGGTCACGGTGATCCCGGTGGCCTTGGTGAACTCCTTGAGCGTCTCACGGTTCTTGTCGATGTAGAGCGTCCAGTTGGCGAAGTTCACGTGGCCGTGCCGGGTCTTGCCTGCCCAGTACTTCTGCACGTCGGTCTGCTTGGGCGGGGCCGCCTTCTGGCCCTTGACGCCGCAGGCGGCGAGCGCGGTTCCGGCACCGGCCAGGCCGAACAGCCGCAGGGCGTCACGGCGGCTCCGCGTCATTCCGCGCAGCAGATCGGGAGTGGGGCGGGTCATGTTGCTCCGATCAGGTACGAGTGGCGTGGATCCCATGACAGCCAGACGCCGTCACCGCGGGCGGCGACGTCATCCGCGGACGACGCGTTCTGGACGACGACGGTGACCTCGGCGCCGGTCGACGTCAGCACCGTGTAGTTCGTGAAAGTGCCGAGATAGACCACCTCGGTGACGGTGCCGCGCAGCGCGCAGCCCCGCCCGCCCGGCGGCTCCGGCAGGATGGTGATCTTTTCGGGCCGCACGGTGAGCTCGACGTCCCCGTGGGCGGCGGCGGACGCCCCGCCCGGCACGACGATCCGCTCGCCGGGGCCCGGCTCGATCACGGCGGCGTCGCCCTCGGTGCGCGCGACCGTGCCGGACAGCAGGTTCGAGGTGCCGATGAACCCGGCGACGAACGCGGTGGCGGGCCGCTCGTAGATCTCGCGCGGCGGGCCGAGCTGCTCGATCAGGCCGTCGTTCATCACCGCGATGCGGTCCGACATCGTGAGCGCCTCGCCCTGGTCGTGCGTCACGTACACGAACGTGATGCCGACGTCGCGCTGGATGCGCTTGAGCTCGACCTGCATCGCCTGGCGGAGCTTGAGGTCGAGGGCGCCGAGCGGCTCGTCCAGCAGCAGCGCCCGGGGCCGGTTGACGAGGGCGCGGGCGAGCGCGACCCGCTGCTGCTGGCCGCCGGACAGCTCGCGCGGCCGCCGCTTCTCCCGGCCGGCCAGGTCGACGATCTCCAGCATCTCGCCGACCCGCCGCTTCACCTCGTCCTTGGCCACGCCCTTGCGGCGCAGCCCGAACGCGACGTTGTCCGCCACGCTCATGTGCGGGAACAGCGCGTAGGACTGGAAGACCATGTTGACGTCGCGGCGGTTCGGGGGGACGCCGGTGACGTCGCGGCCGTGCAGCACGACGTGGCCCTCGGTGGGTTCCTCGAAGCCCGCGATCACCCGCATCGTCGTGGTCTTTCCGCACCCGGACGGGCCGAGCAGTGAGAAGAACTCACCCTCGGCGATGGCCAGGTCGACGCCCTTGACCGCCGTCACCGTCTCGCCGTGGGCGTGGTAGCGCTTGACGACGCCGCGCAGCTCGATGGCGGCCAGGGCGGTGCCGGCGGCGACGGTGCCCGCCTCCCGGGTCTCGGTCATGCGCCGGCTCCGATGTCGCTCACCACGTGTTTGATCCGCGTGTAGTCCTCGAATCCGTACATCGACAGGTCCTTGCCGTAGCCCGAATGCTTGAAGCCGCCGTGCGGCATCTCCGAGACGAACGGAATGCGGGTGTTGACCCACACGGCGCCGAAGTCGAGCCGGCGGGCCATCCGCATAGCGCGGCCGTGGTCCCGCGTCCACACGCTCGCGGCCAGGCTGTGGCCGGCCATGTACTCCCCGGCCGCCCGGCCCTCCAGCAGCCGGGCGCACCCGGCGAAGAACCGGAACGCGCCCACCATCGGGCCGATCTCCTCGTCCCGCGTGAGCCGGATGGGCTTGCCGGTGTTGCGGCACTCGGCCGCCACCAGGTCGTCGGCACGCGCCTCGACCTCGTCGGCGATGCGCAGCAGGGCCAGGCCGCGCTCGGCCGGCATGGCGTCGCGCCATCCCTCGAACGCGGCCGCCACCGCGGTCATCGCGGCGTCGACGTCGGCCGGGCCGGAGACGGGGGCCTGGGCGTACGCCTCGCCGGTGCTCGGGTCGACCACGTCGGTCGTCCGGCCGTCCTTGGCCTCGACGTACTCGCCGCCCACGAAGTTCCGCAGGTTCACGCTGCGCCTCCGGGTGTACGGGCTGTGTTTGCGCCGACGATGACAGACATATCGGGACAAGACAAGGGATTCCGTTGTTACAATCCGGTTTCACAACTGATCCCTTGACTTCTGAGCGAGAAGTGCCACGATTCCACGCAGAGGGAGGTGAACCGATGACCGACGACCAGGCGCCGGCCCGCCCATCGCCCAACGGGCGGCGCGGCAACGGCCTCGACGAGATCTCCAAGAAGCTCATCGAGCTGCTGCAGGCCGACGGACGCCGCTCCTACGCGGCGCTGGGCAAGGAGGTCGGCCTGTCCGAGGCCGCCGTGCGGCAGCGGGTGCAGCGGTTACTGGAATCCGGCGTCATGCAGATCGTCGCCGTCACCGACCCGCTCTCGCTCGGCTTCCTCCGGCAGGCGATGATCGGCATCCGGTGCCGCGGCGACATCGAGAGCACCGCCGACGCCCTCGCCGCGATGGACGAGATCGACTACGTGGTGATCACCGCCGGCTCCTTCGACCTGCTGGCCGAGGTCGTCTGCGAGAGCGACGAGCAACTCCTCCAGATCCTCGGCCGGATCCGCGCCGTGCCCACCGTGACCGGCACGGAGAGCTTCGTCTACCTCAAGCTCCGCAAGCAGACCTACGCGTGGGGCACACGCTGAGAGCGAGCATCCAATGAACCTCCAGGAGGCCGCCAAGCGGCATCTGTGGCTGCACTTCACCCGGATGTCGGCCTACAAGGACGGCGACGTGCCGGTCATCGTGCGCGGCGAGGGCCCCTACGTCTACGACGACAGGGGCCGCCGGTACCTGGACGGCCTGTCCGGGCTGTTCGTCTCCCAGCTCGGGCACGGCCGCCGTGAGCTCGCCGAGGCCGCCGCCGCGCAGGCGTCCGAGCTGGCCTACTTCCCGCTGTGGTCCTACGCCCACCCGAACGCCATCGAGCTGGCCGAGCGCCTCGCCGCGCTGGCCCCCGGCGACCTGAACCGGGTGTTCTTCACCACCAGCGGCTCGGAGGCGGTCGAGTCGGCGTGGAAGCTGGCCCGCAACTACTTCCGCCTGGCCGGGCAGCACGGCCGGTACAAGGTGATCAGCCGTGACATCGCCTACCACGGCACCTCGATGGGAGCCCTGTCGATCACCGGGCTGGCCGACATCAAGCACCCGTTCGAGCCGCTGGTGCCCGGGTCGTTCCGGGTCCCGAACACCAACTTCTACCGGGCGCCGGAGCACGGCGACTCGCTGGAGCGGTTCGGGCGATGGGCGGCTGACGAGATCGAGCGGGCCATCCTGCGCGAGGGCCCTGAATCGGTGGCCGCCGTCTACCTGGAGCCGGTGCAGAACGCCGGCGGCTGCTTCCCGCCGCCGCCCGGCTACTTCCAGCGGGTCCGCGAGATCTGCGACCGGCACGGCGTGCTGCTGGTCTCCGACGAGGTGATCTGCGCGTTCGGCCGGCTCGGCCACTACTTCGGCGCCGATCGGTACGGCTACCGGCCGGACATCATCACCTTCGCCAAGGGCATCACCTCCGGCTACTCGCCGCTGGGCGGCATGCTGGTCAGCGACCGGCTGATGGAACCGTTCACCGAGGGCACTGCGACGTTCCTGCACGGCATCACGTTCGCCGGCCACCCGGTCTCGACCGCGGTGGCGCTGGCCAACCTCGACCTGTTCGAGAAGGAGAAGGTGCTGGAGAACGTCCGCGCGAACGAGGGCGGGTTCCGCGCGACCCTGGATCGGCTCACCGACCTGCCGATCGTCGGCGACGTCCGCGGCGACGGCTACTTCTATGGCATCGAGCTGGTCAAGGACAAGGACACGAAGCTGTCCTTCGACGACGCCGAGTCCGAGCGGCTGCTGCGCGGCTTCCTGTCTCCCGCGCTGTTCGACGCCGGCCTGGTCTGCCGCGCCGACGATCGCGGCGACCCGGTCGTGCAGCTCGCTCCCCCGCTCATCTGCACACAGGAGCACTTCGACGAGATCGAGCGGATCCTGCGCACCGTCCTGACCGAAGCGTGGGCACGTCTTTGATCCCGCTCTGATCCGGCACGCGCGTGCCGGCACACGTGACCGCGTTCGCCTCTCGCCCCGTGACCGGCTGATCCGCCGGCCCGGCGACTGTGCAAGGGGTCAGATCTTGATGACCTCCAGCCCCGGCATCGCGTCATAGTCCGAGTCCTGGGTGACGATCGGAACTCCGTGGCTGATCGCGGTGGCGGCGATCCAGCTGTCGTTGATGGGAGCCTTCCGCCCCGCCGCCCGCAGTCGCGAGACCAGAAGCGCCCATGCTTCGGACACCTGCTCGTCCATCGCGAGCGGCTCGAAGCGCTGGGCGAGCTGATATGTCGACAGCCTGCGGGCCGAGGTCTCCGGATCGCGGGCCTGGAGCACCCCGAGCCGCAGCTCACCCAGGGTCACAGATGAGACACCCCAGTCGTAGTCTGCGAAATGCTCGGCGTCGAACCGAGCCGCCTCGACGCCGATGAAGATCGACGTGTCGGCGAGCGCGCGGCGCCGGGTCACCACGGAAGATCGTCCGTCGTTTCGGTCAGGGTCTCCCGTAGCTCGGCGTCCAGACCGGTCGTGTCGGGCCCCAGGCGCGCGAGCTCATGGACGATCTCCGCGGCCGGCACCCACTGACGCCTGCGCGCGAGAGGGATGATCTTTGCGACGGGACGGTTGTCTCTCAATACTTCGATCTCTTCACCGGCTTCCACACGGCGGAGCACGTCCGCGGTGTGATTGCGGAGTTCACGAGCGGGGATGGCTGCCATGCGACGATTGTAGAACCGATGCGACACGCGTAGCAATGGGTACCGAGCGTGCGCATTCGGCGAACGCGGTGCCCCAGCGCACGCCACAGGCCGCCGAGGCTAGCGGGAGGCGCGCAGGTCGGGGGCCGCGTCCGGGCGGTGCAGCACGAGATAGCCGCTGCGATGGAACACCACCGTGTAGCCGTGCGCGCGCAGGAAGCAGACGCGGTCGCGCTGGGTGCCCAGCGACGGGAACGGGAACGTCCGCCGCCCGACGTCCGCGACCACCCACGGGGCCCAGCGCGGCCGGGTGTCCCACAGCAGCACGCGATCCCGGGCCGACAGCCGCGGGCCGGCGATGTTGGCGGCCTCGACGAGCACACCGCTCGGTACGGCGGCGACGGCGGCGGCCGCGGCGCGCGCCTGCGCGTCGCGGCGGTAGAACGCCGCGTCGAAGAACCGCCCGAACGCGAACCGCGGGACGACCGCGACGGTGACGGCCAGCGCGGCGGCCGCCCAGCCGCGCTCCGGCGCGTACCAGGGATGCCGTCCCGCGGTACGGCCGCCCCGCGCGACCGGTGCAGCGGCACCACGGGGCGGGGCCGGCGTGCCGTCGTCCGCGCGTGGTGCGGCCGGCGTTCCGGCCGTCGTTCCGGGCCCGGAGGACTCGCCCGGCTCCGCCTCGCCCGTTCGGCCGCCCGTCCGAGCGCCGGCGCGGCGGGCCGCGGCGAGCCGGGACAGCCGGCCGAGCCGGGCGGCGCCGTCCGCGCCGGCCGCGACGAGCAGGGCGACCAGCGCGACGTTGTAGTGGAACCGGGGCTCCCACCAGTTCCCGAACTTGCTGGAGAGCATCCGCTCCGCCAGCGGCGGCAGCACGGCCAGCGTGATCGGCGAGGCGAGCGGGAGCAGCAGCAGTGGCGCCACCAGCCACAGCATCGTCGTGGCCTTCACGTGCGGCGTCACCAGGAGCCGCAGCACCTCCAGCGGGTGGGTGAGCGCGTGCCCGGCGGCCTGCGGCAGGTCGCGTCCGAGCGCGCCGTAGGCCCAGTAGTAGTTCGCCGATCCGCCGAACGCGGGGATGAGCACCCGGGAGGCGAACCAGGTCCAGGCGAGCCCGCCCACGACGAAGACGGCGGCCCGGCGGCGCCGCCCGCGGCGGGTCAGCAGGTAGCCGCCGAAGCCGGCCACCAGCAGCCCCATGTCCTCCTTGACCATCAGCAGCGCCCCGGCCGCCGCGGCGCACTGCCACCGCCGCCCGGCGTCGTCGCGTTCGAGCATCAACGCCGACAGCACCGGCGCGAACGCCAGTTCGTGGAAGTCGAACGCGACCGTCTCGGCGACCGGCCAGGACAGCGCGTACACGCCGGCGGCGCAGTACGCGCCGCCGACACCGAGGCGGCGCCGCGCGAACGCCCACAGCGGCACGACCGCGACGGCGAGCAGCACCGACTGCGCGACCAGCAGCGTCTCCGGGCCGTCGTGGATCCAGTACAGCGGCGCGAGCACGGCGAGGATCGGCGAGAAGTGGTCGCCGAGCACGGTGAAGTGCGGCCCGAACCCGTTGTGCACGCCCTTCACGATCGCGACGGGCAGGTGGAACCGGCTGTAGGACCGCACCGCCTGGTCGAAGATGACCAGGTCATAGGTGGTCGTGCGGAAGGTCCGGAACCGCACGAGCGCGTACGCCGAGTAGACGGCCGCCGCGAGCACGGCGATCGCGCCCACGCCGGCGGCGTGCCGGCGCCCCGCCGCCGGAACGGTCTCGGTCGCCATCAGGCGAGCGCGGCGCGGAGCCGGTCGGCGTACTCCCGCGCCTCGTCGTCGGAGTCGTACCGGGTGCGCGGCCAGAAGAAGCCGCGCAGGCCGTCCTTGCGCCCCCGCGGCACGACGTGCAGGTGCAGGTGCGGCACGCTCTGGCTCACGCGGTTGTTGACGGCGACGAACGACCCGGCGGCGCCGAGTACGGTCTCCATGGCGGCCGACAGCCGCTGCGCGGCGGTGAAGAACGGCACGAGCAGGTCGCCGGGCAGGTCCGCGAGCGTCTCGATGTGAGACCGCGGGATCAGCAGCGTGTGCCCCTTGAACAGCGGCCGGGTGTCGAGGAACGCCAGGACCGGCTCGGTGTCGAGCACGGTGAAGACAGGGCGGCCGCCCTCGGCGATCTCACAGAACGCGCAGGTCATGCTCGGTATTCTCCCGCCTTGACGGCCGCCTTGTCCGGCGGCGATAAGGTCCTGGGATCGTGCAGCCGGATCAGGTCGCCTTCCGGTATCGCCGCCGCGCCGAGTGGGCGCTGCGCGACGTGACGCTGACCGTACCGTGCGGGCGCATCGTGGAGGTGAACGGCCGCAACGGGGCGGGCAAGTCGGCACTGCTGCGGCTGCCGGCGGGCGTCGTCCCGCCGTCCCGCGAGCGGATCTCCGGCCGCCCGGCGAGGGTCGGATACGCGCCGGAGCGGTTCCCGGCCGGCCGTTGCGAGCCTATCTCCGGCATGCGCTCGCGGTCGCTCTGACGCTGGCGGCCACGGTCGCGGCGACCGCGCTGGGCGCGCTGACGAGCCGCGCCGTCATGCCGTCGCCGGGCGCGTCGATCCTCGTGCTGCTCGGCGCGTGCGGCGCGAACCTGCTGCTGGGCATGGGGCCGCTGCGGGTGCTCACGGTGCCGATGATCGAGTGGATGCGCGCCGCGACCCGCGGGGCGTCCGTCTTCATCACCGCTGCGCCCGGGCTGGTGCTGCGCACGCTCGCCTGGTCGGCGGTCGCGACGCCGCTGCACGTCCGGCTACGCCGCGGCCGGCCCTGAGACCTCACATCAGCAGCCGGTCCAGCTCGGCGGCGAGGTGGACGAGGAAGGCGTCGACGTCCGGCTGGCGGTAGCCGCGGCGGACGCGCGTGACGCCGAACCGGGCGGCTCGCACGTCGGCGGAGCGGGCGCGGCGGGCGCGCAGCGCGACGATCATCTGGTCGAGGAAGGCGTCGACGTCGCGCTCGGCGTAGCCCTCGGTCAGCCACGCAATGCCGAACCGCACGTTGCGCACCAAGCCCACCAGCCGGTCGGCGTCGGCAGCGGACAGCCGGCGACGGCCGCCCTCCCGGCGTTCCAGCTCCCGGACGTACGCGTCGAGCGCCCGGTCGACGGTGCGGCACTGATAGCCGCCCAGGGCGATCGGGAACCGCGCGAGGCTCACCTCCTCCGCCGTGACCGGTGGTGCGAACAACTGCGCCCGCCCCAGCGTCCCCTCGATACGGGCGACGAACACGTCGACATGGGCACGGTGATAGCCGCGGAGTGCGATCGGAAACTCGGGCACATCGGCATTGTTCCGGAAACGACCGCCCGTCACTCGCCCGAAACCGGCCGCGGACCAGATCTCGGCGGGTGCCTGGGACGCCGTACACGCCTTGCGGGCGGTACGCGGCCGGCTACTCGCCGGTCGAGGCGGCGAGCTGGCCGCAGGCGCCGTCGATCTCCCGGCCCCGTGTGTCGCGGACGGTGACGGGCACGCCGTACGCCTCCAGGACACGGACGAACTCGGTCTGGGTGGAGGGCCGCGACGCCGTCCACTTCGAACCCGGCGTGGGGTTCAGCGGGATCAGGTTGACGTGCACGGGACGGCTCTTGATCAGCCGGCCGAGCAGGTCGGCCCGCCACGCCTGGTCGTTGATGTCGCGGATCAGCGCGTACTCGATCGACACTCGCCGTCGGGTGCGCTCGGCGTACGCCCAGGCCGCGTCGAGCACCTCCGCGACCTTCCACCGCGTGTTGATCGGCACGAGCTCGTCGCGCAGCTCGTCGTCGGGCGCGTGCAGCGACACCGCCAGCCGCACCTTGAGGCCGAGTTCCGCCAGCCGCTCGATCCTGGGGACCAAGCCGACCGTGGAGACGGTGATGTTGCGCTGGGATATGCCGAGCCCGCGCGGGCTGGGATCGCTCAGCCGGTGGATCGCCCGCACGACGGCGTTGAACGATGCCAGCGGCTCACCCATGCCCATGAAGACGATGTTGCTGACCCGGCCGGGGCCGCCGGTGACCTCACCGCGGGCGAGCGCCCGCGCCCCGGCCACGACCTGCTCGACGATCTCGGCCGTCGACAGGTTGCGGGTCAGCCCGGCCTGCCCGGTCGCGCAGAACGGGCAGTTCATTCCGCAGCCCGCCTGGGACGACACGCACATGGTCACCCGGTCGGGGTAGCGCATCAGGACGGACTCGATCAAGGTGCCGTCGAAGGCCTTCCACAGCGTCTTGCGGGTGGCACCACCGTCGCAGGTGAGCTCGCGGACCGGGGTCAGCAGCGGCGGCATCAGTTCGGCGACCAGGCGGTCGCGTACTCCGGCGGGCAGGTCGGTCATGGCCGACGGGTCGTCGGCGAGCCGGCCGAAGTAGTGCCGCGAGAGCTGGTCGGCGCGGAACGGTTTCTCCCCGAGCGCGGCGACGGCCTCGCGGCGTTCGTCCCAGGACAGGTCGGCGAGGTGACGCGGCGGCTTCGCCCGGCGGGGGGCGACGAGGGTGAGCTGAGCGGGCATGTCGGTTCCCAGTGTGGCAGACGGCCCGGACTGCTTGGACCGGCCCCGCCCGACGCCCGCAGCGGCCCGCAGGACCTGCCCCTCCACCCCCTGCCGCCTGCGCCGAGCCGCCCGCTGACCCCGGCCGCCTGCGCCGCGAGACGGCTCGCCGCCCTCGGCCGGCCACACCGGACCGACCGGCCCTCAGCGGCGGTACGCCGGACCGGCCCGCCAGGCCACGGTGCGGGGCCGGCCCGCCAGGCCACGGTGCGGGGCCGGCCCGCCAGGCCACGGTGCGGGGCCGGCCCGCCAGGCCACGGTGCGGGGCCGGCCCGCCTCGGCCGCGGTGCGATAGGCCGGGCCTTCCTGCCGTCACTGCGGTGCGTAGGCGGTCCTCCACCCAGGGCAGGGAACGTTATGGCGACGGCACGCCGTCAATGCCGCGGCACCGGCCGCGCACTCACTACAGTCCCCTCTATGCCGGTATTGCGCAGAACGCCGCAGGAAACGCGTGTCCTGATCAGCGACACGAGCCCATATGGAAGCCGCGTCCTCGAAGTGGAGTCCGACCGTGTCGCGACGGCGGCCTACCTTCGCACGGCCGACGGGAGGACGGTGGCCGCGACCTGGGTCGCCAACCACCAGGACGCCCCGCTCCGGCCCGACCTGGCGCGCCTGAACGCCGGCCTGGTGCCCGCGATGCCGGCCGGGCACACCAAACATCCAGGCGGCCGTCCGGCGCCCGACCCGCGTGCGCTGGAGGTCGTGTGGTTCGAGGAGGGCGACGGCGCCGCCCTCCTGGAGGACGGGCAGCCCCTCGCCGTCATCCCCGGCTGGTCGGACATGGACCGCGGGCTGCCCGGGTACAGTCGTGAGGCGGTCGGCCGCGGTCCGTTCGCGTTCGCGTTGGACGACGAGATCGACCACCTCGGGCCGCGCATCCAGCAGGCGCGGGCGTTCTGGGAGTGGCGGCGCGGCACCGGCGCCTGGGAGGGATTCCAGCAGTCGCTGCTCGGCCACCTGCTGGGCAGGCTTGGGCCGGGCGGCTACTACTGGCACGACGTCGGCCGTGAGTGGCGCAAACGCTCGGCCGGCAGGCCCCGCGCCGCCGGTGAGCACCCCATCGTGGGCGTGTCGGAGCGGCCGGCCCGCGACGACCGGCCGTACCGCGTGCTCAGCACGGTCGGGATGAGCTGCCAGCGGATGCCGACGGTCGAGCTGTACGAGGAGAACGTCGGCGAGCACGCCCGCATCGAGCTGGCGGTGGCGACCACGCTGCCCGCGCAGCGCGCCGGCAGTATCTTCCCCTGGCTCGCGCAGTATCCCTGGCGCGCGGTCACGTCGTTCGCATCGGGCGACACGGTGAAGTGGTACCACGAGGCGGCGACGTTCCCGCTCGGACCGGAATGGGAGGGCGTGCTGCTGCTCGACGACCCGAACCGGCTGAAAGGGCCGAACACACCCGACATGACCGGGTTCTCGTTCGGCGGCGATCCGGTGCGGTGGCTGTGGCTGGTGCCGATCACCGAGGCGGAGCGGCGGTTCGGCAAGGACGAGGGGCCGGAGGCGCTGATCGAACGCCTGGCGCGCAAGGGCCGAGGCTGGGTGGTGGGCGGCTGATCGCGGTCGCGGCGCGCGGACCTGTACGGCTCGCCCGTCCCCTCAGGAGGACGTCCTCCTCCTGAGGGGACGTCCTCCTGTGTGGGAAATGTCCTCCTGTGATGACGCTCGCTTGGGAAGACGGCCGCCTGGGAAGGCGGTCGTTTGGCGGCGATCCGGAGGGTGTACGCGGACGGGCGCCCGAGCCGTTAGGCCGGGACGAAGGCCTGGAAGACCAGCCACACGATCGGGACGGTGGCCAGCAGAGAGTCGAGGCGGTCCATGACGCCGCCGTGCTCGGGCAGTAGCGTGCCCATGTCCTTGATGCCGAGATCCCGCTTGATCACCGACTCGATGAGGTCGCCGAGCGTGGCCGAGCACACGGCCGCCGCACCGACGATCACGCCCTGCCACCACGCGCCGTGCAACAGCCAGGGCAGCAGCACCCCGCCGACCACCATGCACGTGATCGATGAGCCGCTGAAGCCCTCCCAGGTCTTCTTCGGGCTGATGGCCGGGGCCATCTTGTGCCGGCCGAGGAAGGTCCCGGCGAAGTAACCACCGATGTCGCTGGCGACCGTTACCGCGATGAAGATCAGGACGCGGTCCGGGCCGTCGTGCGCCTTCAGCATGAGCGCGACGAAGCCGGCGAGCAGCGGCACGTACGCCGCGGTGAACACTCCGGCCGTGGCGTCCCGGACGTAGCCTTCCTGGCCGGCGGGCATCCGCCACACCAGCGTGGCCAGCACGGTCACCGCGAAGCCGGCGACGAGCGCGACCGGGCCCCAGACGTAGGTGGTGACCAGCATGACCGCGCAGCCGACGAAAAGCGGCGCCGACGCGATCCGGATTCCGCGCACCGAGAACGCCCGGCTCAGCTCCCACAGCGCCATGCCGAGGAACACGACGACGACGCCGAGGAAGATCTCCTTGACCGTGTACAAGGACAGCAAGACCAGGCCGCCCAGCCCAAGACCGACGCCGACGGCGATGGGGAGGTTACGACCTGGACCGCGCTTCTTGCCCGCTTCCGCCTGTACCTCCGGGATGTCCGGCACGGGCGCCTGGGCCTGCTCAAGTCCCAACTAGACCTCGAGCAGCTCGGCCTTCTTGTGCTCGAGCAGCTCGTCGATCTTGGCGACGTGCTTGTGGGTGAAGTCGTCGAGCTCCTTCTCGGCCCGGCGTACCTCATCCTCACCGGCGTCGCCGCCCTTGGCGAGCTTGTCAAGGGCGTCCTTGGCGTGACGGCGGATGTTGCGGACCGAGACCCGCGCCTCCTCCGCCTTGTGCCCGGCCACCTTGATGTACTCCCTGCGGCGCTCCTCCGACAGCTCGGGGAACACCACGCGGATGATCTTCCCGTCGTTGCCCGGGTTGACACCGAGATCGCTCTCGCGGATGGCCTTTTCGATCGCCGGCAACGACGAGGCGTCATACGGCTGGACGATCACCATGCGGGCCTCGGGGACCTGGAACGACGCGAGCTGGTTGATCGGCGTCTGCGTCCCGTAGTACTCCGCCGTGATCTTGTTGAACATCGCGGGCGTCACGCGGCCGGTACGGATGCCGGCCAGGTCTTCCTTGGCGACCGTGACGGCCTTGTCCATCTTCTCCTCGGCTTCGAGGAGGATATCGTCGATCACCTTCGGCTCCCGTTTCAGCTATCCGCCGGACTTACCAATGTGCCGATCTTCTCACCACGGACGGCACGGACGATATTGCCCTGACCCATCAGGTCGAACACCACGATCGGCAGGCCGTTGTCCATGCAGAGGCTGATCGCGGTGGCATCCATGACCTTCAGCCCGCGCTGCAGCACCTCTCCGTAGTCGAGCCGGTCGAACCGGAAGGCGTCCGGGTTCTTCTTCGGATCGGAGTCGTAGACCCCGTCAACCTGGGTACCCTTCAGCACCGCGTCGGCGCCGATCTCCAGCGCGCGCTGCGCCGCCGCCGTGTCGGTGGAGAAGAACGGCTGGCCCAGCCCCGCGCCGAAGATCACGACGCGGCCCTTTTCCAGATGCCGGATGGCACGGCGCGGGATGTACGGCTCGGCCACCTGGCCCATCGCGATCGCCGTCTGCACCCGCGTGTCGAGCCCGAGTTTCTCCAGGAAATCCTGCAGCGCCAGGCAGTTGATGACCGTGCCCAGCATGCCCATGTAGTCGCTGCGGGCGCGGTCCATTCCGCGCGCGGACATCTGCGCGCCGCGGAACATGTTCCCGCCGCCGCAGACAACGGAGACCTGCACGCCCTCGCGGACGACTTCGGCGATCGCCTTGGCGATGTGCTGGACCACTCCCGGGTCGATGCCGAGGCCCTCGCCGCCGGCGAAGGCCTCGCCGGACAGCTTCAAAAGCACCCGCTTCCAGCCATGGGACGACCGAGCCGCCGTCGCGTCGGTCGTTTCCTTGTCCTGCACGGCGGCGGCTCCTTCTCGTCTCTGTTGGGGCTGGATCCTCGCGGTGGGCTAGAGCTGGCCGACCCGGAAGCGGACGAAGCGCTTGACGGTCACGCCCGCCTCCTGGAGGACCTTACCGACCGACTTCTTCTGATCTTTCACGAACGGCTGCTCCAGCAGGACGAAGTCCTTGTAGAAGGCCTTCACCCGGCCCTCGACGATCTTCGGGATCGCCTGTTCCGGCTTGCCCTCGTCGCGCGTCATCTGCTCGGCGAGCGCCCGCTCCTTGGCGACGACCTCGGCGGGGACGTCCTCGATCGCCAGGTACTTCGGCGACATCGCGGCGATCTGCTGGGCGACCTCCTTGGCCACCTCGGGGGCTTCGACGTCGAGCTCGACCAGCACGCCGGTCGCCGGGGGCAGCGACGGGTCGGACTTGTGCAGGTAGCTGGCCACGTACGCGCCGGTGAAGTGCGCGAACCGGCCGAGCTCCAGCTTCTCGCCGATCTTGGCGCTGTTCTCGTCGATCAGCTGCCGGACGGTCTTGCCCGGCTCGATCTCCGCGTCCGCCAGCGACGCCGAGTCGTGCAGGCCGTTCTTGGCCGCGAACTCGACGATACGGTTCGCCAGCTCAATGAACTGCGCGTTCTTGGCGACGAAGTCGGTCTCGCAGTTGAGCTCCAGCAGCGCGCCGTCGCCCGTGCCGGTGAAGTACTCCGCGACCAGGCCGTTGGCGGCGGTACGCTCGGCGCGCTTGCCGACATCCTTGGCACCCTTGAGGCGCAGCAGCTCGACGGCCTTGTCGAAGTCGCCCTCGGCCTCCCCGAGCGCCTTCTTACAGGCCATCATCCCCGAGCCGGTGAGCTCCCGGAGCCGCTTGACGTCGGCGGCGGTGAAGTTCGCCATTGTGGTGTCGTCTCTCTCGTCGTCTGTCGTGAACCGTCAGGCTTCCTCGCTGGTCTGCGACTGCTCGCCCGCGGCCTCCGCCGGTGCCTCGGCGGTCACCGCCGCAGCCGCCCCGGCCTGCGCCGGGGCCTCCGCCTGCGCGCCCTCGCCACCTTCGGCCCTGCTCTGCAGCAGCTCACGCTCCCACTCGGGCAGCGGCTCCTCGGCGCCCACGACGGCGGGCTTCTCCTCGCCCGTGGCACCGGCGCCGGCCCGCGCGATCAAACCCTCGGCCACGGCATCGGCGACCACCCGGGTGAGCAGGCTGACACTGCGGATCGCGTCGTCGTTGCCCGGGATCGGGTAGTCGACCTCGTCGGGATCGCAGTTCGTGTCGAGGATCGCGACGACCGGGATGCCCAGCTTGCGCGCCTCGTTGACCGCGATGTGCTCCTTCTTGGTGTCGCAGATCCACACGGCGCTGGGCACACGGGCCATGTCGCGGATGCCGCCGAGGGTGCGCTCGAGCTTGTCCTTCTCACGCTTGCGCATGAGAAGCTCCTTCTTGGTGAGGCCGGAGCCCGCGACGTCGTCGTAGTCGATCTCCTCGAGCTCCTTGAGGCGCGTCAGGCGCTTGTGCACCGTCGAGAAGTTGGTGAGCATGCCGCCCAGCCAGCGCTGGTTGACGTACGGCATGCCGACGCGCTGCGCCTGCTCGGCGATCGACTCCTGGGCCTGCTTCTTGGTGCCGACGAACAGGATCGTGCCGCCGTGCGCGACCGTCTCCTTGATGAAGTCGTACGCGCGGTCGATGTAGGACAGCGACTGCTGCAGGTCGATGATGTAGATGCCGTTGCGCTCGGTGAAGATGAAACGCTTCATCTTCGGGTTCCAGCGGCGGGTCTGATGCCCGAAGTGGACGCCGCTCTCGAGCAGCTGCTTCATGGTGACGACGGGTGCCATTGCCCGTGGTCCTCCTGTCCGGCCCAGTCGCTCTGGGCCACGTCCCGGTTGTTTCTGCGCCCGTGCGGACCCGTGCCGCGGCTGCCGCCGTGGACCGAGGGGGCCGCCCCACCGAATGCCGGTGGCCGGCGGGCGCGTGAATTCGGTCATGCGACCGTTGGCTCAAGTGTACCGGTGACGCGCCGTCCGCGTGGACGCGCGCCGTGACGGGCACAAGTCCCGGCCTTGCCGCCGCGGCGCACCCCGAGCCCGCCATCGGCCTCCGGTCCCCGGCGCCCAAGGAAGACCGCCCGCCCGGAGGCCGCCCGCCCGGAGGCCGCCCGCCCGGAGGCCCGCTCGGACCGAAGCCGCCCGCCCGGGAAGCCGACACCCCGAAGCCGCCGCCACCGGGAGCGGCCTCCAGGGAAGCAGAGCCCCGAAGCCGCCCGCGATCGGAGCCGACCGCCTTCGAAGATCACCCTTCACCGGGAACCGCTCGCCCTCGGAAACCGAACGGTCGTCGGCCGCTGGTCGTTCGCTCCGGACGGAGGCCAGGCCGGCCCGGCCGTCCACAGCCTCGTCCGTCCCCCTGGCGGGCGGCGCCGGCGTGCGCGGATGCTGTCGGCCATGGTCGGTCCCAAAGCGATCCTCCTGTCCGCGGCCCTGGCGCCGGTCCCGTCCCACGGTCCCCCCGCGTGGCAGTGGCCGCTGCGCCCGCCGCCGAGGGTGGTGCGCGGGTTTTCCCCGCCCGCGCACCCGTGGGAGGCCGGTCACCGCGGGGTCGACCTCGCCGCCCGCCCGGGCCGGCCGGTGTACGCCGCTGGTCCCGGGCGGGTCGGTTACGCCGGAGACCTCGCGGGCCGGGGCGTGGTGACGATCGTGCACGGCGATCTGCGCACCAGCTACCTGCCGGTCCGCCCAGCCGTCCGCACCGGCCAGACAGTGCATGCCGGAGACCGCATCGGCGTGGTCTCGGCCGCGCCCGGCCACTGCCCCGATCAGGCCTGCCTGCACTGGGGGCTGTTGCGCGGCACCGTCTACCTCGACCCGCTGAGCCTCCTCGGCCTCGGCCCGGTCCGTCTCCTGCCCTGGTGGCCCGCCGCTCCAGGCGCCACGGGCCCGGCGCCACCCGCACCGCCGTACGCCGACCCGCCTGGTCCCGACACGGACACGCCGGTGCCGGACGCCTGGTCGCCGGACACGCCGGTGCCCGGCACCGTGCCTGACGGCTCGGCCGCATCCGCGGCGGTACCTCCCTCCCCGCCCGTACGGAGCGGAACGGGCTCACCGCGACCTCCGGGCGGGCCACGGCCGGTGGGAGATCGGGAGCGGGCCGAGGGTGACGGGCGGGCAGGGCCTGCTCGGCGGCAGAGGAGGCACCGCTCGCCGACCGCCCGGCCGGTCGGCGACTCCACGCCCGCCGACGCGGGGATCGCCGACGCTCTGCTCGCGCTGGGAACCCTGTCCGCGTTCCTCCCCGCCGGGCGTCGGGTCGCGCTGCTCCGCCGCCGCATCTCCCGCCGGTGACGACCGCGTGGCCGCACCCTCTGGAAGCCGCCCTTTCCCGGGCCGCCGTCGGCCGGGCCGGATCGGCGGCCCACCCCGGGGCCTGCCGAACGCGCTCGCCGCCACCGGCGGCCGGTCCGCCGAGCCCACGCTGGGCCGGAACGCCGGGTCGCCGCGCACGATGGTTCAGGCGCGGGGATGGGCCTGGCGGTAGACCTGCCGGAGCCGTTCGGCCGACACGTGCGTGTACAGCTGCGTCGTCGCCAGGGAGGCGTGGCCGAGCATCTCCTGCACGCTGCGCAGGTCGGCGCCGTTCTCCAGAAGGTGGGTCGCCGCGCTGTGCCGCAGGCCGTGCGGGCCCATGTCGGGCAGGTCCCGCACGGTCAGCCACCGGTGCACGACACGGCGGATGACCGTGGGATGCAGCCGGCCGCCTCGCACGCCGAGCAAGAGCGCCGGGCCGCTGCGGTCGCCGGCGAACGCGGGCCGTCCGACGCGCAGCCAGGCGTTGACGGCGCGTACGGCGGGCGCGCTCATCGGCACGACGCGTTCCTTGGCGCCCTTGCCCAGCACCCGCACCGTACGGCGGGCGAAGTCGACGTCACCGACGTCCAGGCCGCACAGCTCGCCGACCCGGATCGCCGACCCGTACAGCAATTCCATCGCCGCCCGATCCCGCAGAAAGATCGCCTGTTCGGCCACCGCGGCGTCATCGTCGGCCCGCGTCTCCCGCTCCGGCACGGGTACGTCGCCGTGCGCGGGTGTGGCGACATCCGTCCGTGCCCGTGCGGTGGACGCCCGTGCGGCGCTCCCGGTGGTTTGCGCGGCTTCCCCCGGCGTACGCACGTTCCCGCCGTCGCGTCCTGGCGCCGCCGCGTCCGTTCCCGCCCCCACGCGTCCCGGCGGCGGCTCGCCGTGGCGTCCGGAATCGGCGGGATCCGGACGCCCGCGTTCGGCGGGAGGAGCGTCGAGGAGCGCGGCGGCCTCGTCCTGGCGCAGCACCCTGGGCAGCACACGCCGGTACCGGGGGGTGCCGAGCAGCGGCCCGGGATCGGCGGCCAAGAGGCCCCGGCGATGCGCCCACGCGGTGAACGCGCGCGCAGACGCGGTGCGCCTCGCCAGCGTCGACCGCGAGCGCCGCAGCGCGTGCTGCGCGGCCAGCCACGCCCGCAACATCCGCAGATCCAGGCCGGACACGTCCCCGGCCGCCATGCGGTGCGCGTGCGCCAGCAGGTCGGCGACGTCGGCGACATACGCGCGGACGGTGTGCGCCGACAGGCCGCGCTCGGCGCGCAGGTGCCGTTCGAAACCCGCCAGCGCCTCGGCGAAGGCCGGATTGCCGCTCGCCTCCAACTGCAGCCTCCTTCGCCGTCCACCGGCGCGCGGTCGCCGGGCCCGTCCCGGGCCGCGCTTGCCGCCGTTCCCTGGCGGCACGATGCTCGCCACGGGTACCGGATGCAGCAGAACTTCGCATGCGGCACTGTCCGCCGCAGCGCGCCGGAACAGCACGCACGGTGCGCCTCGCTCGCCCGCTGCACCGGCCGCAGGCGGCCGTCCCGCGCCACCCTGCGCGGCCCGTACCGCGAAATCAAGCGACGCTCCGGGCGTTTCCGGATCTCCGCCGGCGGATCGCGGCCGGTCGCCCCCTCCCGCCCGGCGTTATCCACAACCTGTCGCCGGATCGCCACGCATCGTTACCGCTCCGGCAGGCTCGGAGGCGGAGGTGAGTGGATGCGTGCGAAAGACGTGCTGGGCCGGCTGGGCGAGCAGGCCGCCGCCCGGCACCTGACGGAGCTGGGCTGGCAGATCCTCGACCGCAACTGGCGGTGCCCCGAGGGCGAGCTGGACATCGTCGCCCGCGACGGCACCGAGTTGGTCGTCTGCGAGGTCAAGACGCGCTCCGGCGTCGGCTACGGCGCTCCGGCCGAGGCGATCACGGCGGCGAAGGCGGCGCGGCTGCGGCGGCTCGCCGCCCGCTGGCTGGCCGCCAACGGCGTCGGGCACGCCGGCGCCCGCATCGACGTGATCGGCCTGGTCGCCGAAGGCGGCCGTTTCACCGTCGACCATATGAAGGGGGTGTGCTAGCCGATGCCACTGGCCCGCACCCGCTCGGTGACGCTGTTCGGCATCGACGGCCATGTCGTCGACGTCGAGGCGTCGATCACCAACGGCGTTCCCGGCCTGCACCTCGTCGGGCTGCCCGACGCGGCGCTCAGCGAGGCGCGCGACCGCGTCCGTGCGGCGATCATCAACAGCGACGAGCCGTGGCCCGCCCGGCACGTCACCGTCAGTCTCTTCCCGGCCACCTTGCCCAAACGCGGAAGCTGCTTCGACGTGGCCATCGCGATCGCGCTGCTGGGCGCGGCCGAGGCGATCCCGCCCGGTGCCGGGGCGGGCATGGTGATGCTCGGCGAGCTCGGGCTCGACGGCCGGGTCCGGCCGGTGCACGGCGTCCTGCCCGCGGTGCTGGCGGCGGCCGACGCCGGCGCCGACACGGTGATCGTCCCGTGGGGCAACGTCCAGGAGGCCTCCCTCGTGCCCGGCGTCAAGGTCGTCGGCGTCCGTTCCCTCAGGGCGTTGCTGGCCCGGCTACGCGACCTTCCGCCGCCCGACGACGCCGACGATACCGGGCCGGGCCCGGCGTCGGCCGGGACGCCGCCCGGCGCCTCCGCGGCCGGGGCCCGCGACCTGGCCGACGTGCGCGGTCAGGCGGCCGCGCGCAAGGTGCTGGAGATCAGCGCAGCCGGAGGGCACCATGTGTTCTTCACCGGGCCGCCCGGATGCGGCAAGACCATGCTGGCCGAACGGCTGCCGGCGCTGCTTCCCGATCTCGACCACGACGCGGCGGTCGAGATCACCGCGATCCATTCCGTGGCGGGGGCGCTGCCGCCCGGCCAGCCGCTGATGACCCGTCCACCGTTCCGTGCGCCCCACCACACCGCGTCGCGGGCGGCCCTGGTCGGCGGCGGCAACGCCCGGCTGATCCAGCCGGGCGCGGTGTCCCTGGCACACCACGGCGTGCTCTTCCTCGACGAGTGCCCGGAGTTCAACGGCGGCGTGCTCGACGCCTTACGGCAACCGCTCGAAGAGGGCGAGGTCACGATCGCGCGGTCGGGCGCGACCGCCCGGTTCCCGGCCCGTTTCATCCTCGTGCTCGCGGCCAACCCGTGCCCGTGCGGTGCGCCCAGGAAGCGCGACTGCACGTGCCCCTCCCCGGTACGGCGGCGCTATCTGGCCCGGCTGTCCGGACCGCTGCTCGACCGAGTCGACCTGAAGACGGAGCTGCAGGAGGTGACGCGGGCGGAGCTGCGGTACGACCTGCGGCTGGCCGAGTCCAGCGCCGTGGTGGCCGAGCGGGTGCTGGCCGCGCGCGACCGCACCCGCCGCCGCCTCGCCGGGACGCCCTGGCGCACCAACGCCGACGTCCCGGGCCGCGAGCTGCGGCGCCGTTTCGCGCCGCCACCGGCGGCGCTGGCCGCACTCGACCGGCCGCTGGCCGACGGCCGCCTGAGCGCCCGGGGCCTCGACCGGGTGGTGCGCGTCGCCTGGACGATCGCCGACCTCGCCGGCAAGGACGCCCCCGGCGCCGCCGAGATCAACGAGGCCCTCGGCCTGTGGGAAGGGCGGTCATGATCGGCCGCGTCGCCGGGCGCGGCAGCCGGGCCGCCGTGCCGTCACCAAGGAGGTCGCCATGACGGTTCCCGACGAGGAGCGCCTGGCCCGTGCGCTACTGACCCGTATCGCCGAGCCCGGCGACGAGCTCCTCGGCCGTCTCGTCGCGGAGCTCGGGGCGGCCGGCGCGGTCGACGCCATCCGCACGGCCACCTCCTACCCGCTAGGCCTCGCGGTGGCGGGCGACGCCGGGCCGGGCGGTCCGGCCGGTGCCGCCCCGAAGCGCCCGGCCGGCTCCGAGCCCACGTCACGGGCCGGCTCCGGGTCCACGTCACCGGTCGCCGGCGAGCCGGAGCGGGCGGCTGACACCGGCCTCGTACACCCGGCGGGTGCGGGGACGGGCCGCCCGGCCGAGGCCGTACGACGGTTCGCGGCGTGGCGGGCACGGCTTCCCGACGCCGATCCCGACCGCCTGCTGGCCGCGGCCGAGGAGCTCGGGGGGCGGCTGGTGTGCCCGGGAGACGCCGAGTGGCCGTCGCAGCTCGGCGATCTGGGTGCCGCGCAGCCGCTCGCGCTGTGGGTGCGCGGCGACCTCGACCTGCGGTTCGCCTGCCTGCGGTCCGTGGCGATCGTCGGCTCGCGGTCGGCCACCGCCTACGGCGTCCACGTCGCGGCCGAGCTGGCCGCCGGGCTCGCCGACCGCGGCTGGTGCACGGTCAGCGGAGGCGCGTTCGGGATCGACGCGGCGGCGCATCGCGGCGCGCTCGCCGCCGGCGGAGCCACGGTCGTCGTGCTCGCATGCGGCCTCGACGTGCCGTATCCGAGCGCCCACCGGGGGCTCTTCACCGACATCGCCCGTGACGGGCTGCTCGTGAGCGAGCTGCCACCCGGAACGACGCCTACCCGGCACCGCTTCCTGATCCGCAACCGCGCCATCGCGGCGCTGACGCGCGGCACGGTGGTGGTCGAGGCGGCGCGGCGAAGCGGCGCCCTCAACACCGCCCGGCACGCCCGTGACCTGCACCGGGTGGTGATGGCGGTGCCGGGCCCGGTGACCTCGCTGACCTCCGCCGGATGCCACGCCCTGCTGCGCGAGCCGCACACCGTCTGCGTCACCGACGCCCCGGAGGTGCTCGAGATGGTCGGCCTCATCGGTGACGACCTCGCGCCCGGGAAACGCGGCCCGGTCCTCGAACGCGACCGGCTCGACCCGGTGACCCGTGACGTGCTCGAAGCGGTCCCGGCGCGCGAGGGTGCCGGAACTGCACGCATCGCCGTGTCCGCCGGCGTCGATCTCGACACCGCCCTCGCCCGGCTCGGTGCCCTGTCGGCGGGCGGTTTCGTCGAGCGGTGCCCGAAGGGCTGGAAGCTCCGCCGCCCATCGCCGGGCCCATGATCACGGGCCGCCCTCTGCCCGGTCGCCGGGGCGGGTCCGTGGCGTTCGCCTGCACCCCTCAACGGGAGGCGGCGGTCAGCTGTCGGGAAGTTCCAGGTCGCTTTTGGCGAGTTCCTCGATGTTCACATCCTTGAAGGTCACCACGCGGACGTTCTTGACGAAACGCGCCGGGCGGTACATGTCCCAGACCCAGGCGTCCTGCATCGTCACCTCGAAGAAGACCTCACCGTTGTCGGTGCTGCGCACCTGCAGGTCGACGGTGTTGGTGAGGTAGAACCGGCGCTCGGTCTCGACCACGTACGAGAACAGACCGACGACATCGCGGTATTCGCGATAGAGCTGGAGCTCCATCTCGGTCTCGTATTTCTCGAGGTCTTCTGCGCTCATGTTCGCGTTCCCTCCCCGCACCGCCGCTCAGGCGACGTCCATCCGGTCGGCGGTGCCCTCATAGTCTGACGCCTCCCAATCGATCTCCCCAGCGACCACGGCGTCGTTTTCCGGCTCGAACGCCCCGGCCCCGGCCCGCGCCACATTGACGAACGACCGCCGGTGCTCGGGGCAGGGTCCATACGCCTTCAGCGCCGCGTTGTGCGCGCGCGTGATGTACCCCTTGTGGACGGCGAAGCCGTACTCCGGGTAGCGCTCGTGCAGCTCGGCCATGATCCGATCCCTGGTGACCTTGGCCACGATCGACGCCGCGGCGACGCAGGCCGCCGCCCGGTCGCCCTTCGGCACCGTCAGGGCCGGGACGCACAGCCCCGGCACCCGGAAGCCGTCGATGAGCACATACCCCGGTGTCATCTCCAACGCCGCCAGAGCCCGCCGCATGCCCGCGATGTTGCAGCGGTGCAGCCCGACACCGTCGATCTCCTCCCGAGGAATGATCAAGGCGTGCCACGCCAGGGCTGTCGTCGTGATCTCCTCGTATAGGCGCTCCCGGCGGGAGGCGGTCAGCAGCTTCGAATCCGCCAGCCCTTCGATGCGGCGGCGGCGTTCCGGTGCGAGGACGACCGCCGCGACGACCAGCGGCCCGGCGCAGGCGCCCCGGCCGGCCTCATCGACTCCCGCGACCGGGCCCAGACCCGCACGGTCGAGGACCCGCTCGTAGGCATAAAGCCCCGCATCGCGCCGGGGGGTGAGGCCGCGAGGACGGAATGCGCGGACATCGATGTGCACATCAGGCAGGGTACGTCGACAATGGCCGGAGACGGACGGGAACACCACGAACGCGGCATCCCCGGTGCTCGGGCCCCGGGCCGGTCGGCCAACCGTCGCGATCATTCCGGGTGCGGCGAGCCGGCGGCGCCGGATCAGGCGGCACGGCGGCGACGGCGGCGGGATCGGGTGCGGCGGCGCAGCAGGGTCACCGGCACGACGCCGGCGAATCCGAGCGCGAGCGGCACCGCGGGGGCCGTGGTGTTCGCCAGGGCCAGGCCCTGCTGGCTGAACGTGCGCGGGATCGGCAGCGTCGTGATGCGCGAGATGGGCCACACGATGACGAACGCGCGGCCGATCACCCGGCTCTCGGGGATGGTGCCGCCGCCCGGGTCGCCGATGTGCCCCCGCGAGTCGTAGGACACCTCGCGGTGATCGCCCATGACCCACAGGTGGCCGGCCGGCACGGTGACGTCGAACCGGCTGTCGGAGGGCTTGTTCTGCTCGCCGGTCTGCGGGTCCTTGTAGATGTAGGAGCGCTCGTCGAGGGGGTGCCCGTTGACCGTGACGCGGCCCTGGGCGTCGCAGCAGGCGACGTGGTCGCCGGGCACGCCGATGACCCGTTTGATGTAGTCCTTTTCGCCGGGCACGATCCCGAACGCGCTCCCGATGGCGTGCAGCGCCTTGGAAACGGGGTTCTTCGGCTCGGAGTACTGGACCTCCGGGTCCCAGGAGTCGAGGCCGTTGAAGACGACGACGTCGCCGCGCCTGATGTCACGCGTGTGGTAAACGATCTTGTTGACCAGTACGCGGTCGCCGACCTTGAGGGTGTTCTCCATCGACTGCGACGGGATGTAGAACGCCTGCACGGCGAACGCCTTGATGACCATGGCCAGCGCGAGCGCCACGCCGATGAGGATCGGCAGCTCCTTCCAGAAGGAGCCCTGCTTGCTCTTGGACCGCTCCGCGTCGTCCGCGTCGTCGTCGCCGGACCCGCCGTCGTCTCGGCCGTCGGCCGCGTCGACGTCGCCCGCACGCTCGGCCGTGCCGCCCTCGGTCAGGGTCGGCCCGTCTCCCGGGCTCCGGCCGCCGGGGCCGCCCTCGGCACCGCCCCCCGATGCCTCGCCGCTTCCCGATGCCTCGTGGCGCGTGTCGCCGGCGGTGGCCGCGGGCTCGCGCAGGCCCTGCTCGTCGTCAGTCATCATTCGGAAGCCTAATGCCCCGGGGCTTCACAGGCGGTCAACGTCAGCGTGTCGTCCGTCGTGCCCGGATTCGCCGCGGGCACGAAGAAGCCCCGGAGCATCGCGTCGATGTCCGGGGCGGAAAGCAGACGCCGGGAAGACGGTCAGTTGACGCGCTTCTCCTTGATGCGGGCGGCCTTGCCGCGCAGCTCGCGGAGGTAGTAGAGCTTGGCGCGCCGGACGGCGCCGCGGGTGACTACCTCGATCTTGTCGATCGACGGGCTGTTGAGCGGGAACGTGCGCTCGACGCCGACGCCGTAGCTGACCTTGCGGACGGTGAAGGTCTCGCGGGCGCCGCCGCCCTGGCGCCGGATCACGACGCCCTGGAAGACCTGGATCCGGCTCCGGTTGCCCTCGGTCACGCGCACGTGAACCTTGAGCGTGTCACCCGGGCGAAAGTCCGGTACGTCGGACCGCATCGCGGCCTTCTCGATCTCCTGGATCAGGGTGTGCATGACGGGGTTCCTCGTGGTGAACACGCACGCGACGACGGGGCGCCGACGCGCGATGGGGTCTTCTGCGAAGTCTGGACACGCCCGACGCGGGGCCGAGGCGACATCTCAGTGTGCCATAGGTTCGCCGTTTATCGGAAAACCGGCCTCCGCGAGGGCCTTGCGGTCGGCGTCGTCCAGGACATTGCGGGCGAGCAGTTCCGGCCGTCGCGCAGCGGTGCGCGCCAGCGCCTGGTCACGCCGCCAACGGGCGATCGCGGCGTGGTTGCCCGACATCAGCACCTCGGGGACGTCCCTGCCGCGCCATGTCGCCGGCTTCGTGTAGACGGGGCCTTCGAGCAGAAACTCCATGCGGCCGGGGGCGAAGGAGTCGTCGGTCACCGAGTCGGCGTTGCCGAGCACGCCGGGCAGCAGGCGGGTCACCGCCTCGATGATCACCAGCACCGCCGACTCTCCTCCGGCGAGCACGTAGTCGCCGATGCTCACCTCGTCGACGGGGATCCGCTCGCGGGCGTCGTCGATCACGCGGGCGTCGATCCCCTCGTACCGGCCGCAGGCGAAGACGAGCCAGGGCTCCGCGGCGTACTCCACCGCGAGTTCCTGGGTGAAGGGCCGCCCGCTCGGGGTGGGGACCACAAGCCGTGGCGACCGCGCGGGCACTCCGCCCCGCGCGGACGCGGTCGCGTCTGCGTCCGGTCCCGCCTCACCCGATGCCGCCTCGGCCGGCCCCGCCTCGGCCCGCCCCGCGGCGGGCGTCTCTTCCGCAGCGGGCGCCGAGGATGGGCTGCGCAGCACGGCGTCCAGCGCCTCGCCCCACGGCTCGGGCTTCATGACCATGCCGGGGCCGCCGCCGTACGGGGTGTCGTCGACGGTGCGGTGCCGGTCGTGCGCCCAGTCGCGCAGGTCGTGCACGTGCACGTCGACGTCCCCACGCCGCCGCGCCTTGCCGAGCAGGGACACGTCGAGCGGCGCGAAATACTCCGGGAAGATCGTGATGATGTCGAGTCTCATGGCCGGCCTCCGTGCCGTCTCTGATCAGTGTGCGCGCCCACCGGACCGCGACGGCGCCCGGGCCGTCCGCAGCGTCGCGGAGCAGAGCCGCAGCCGCGGCGGGCGGTCCGCCGCGTCACTCCAGCAGGCCGGGCGGGGGGTCGATGACGATCCGGCCGCCGGGCACGTCGACCTCGGGCACGAGGGCACGGACGAACGGGACGAGAGCGTCGTCGCCGTCGCCGCGCCTGATCACGAGGAGGTCCTGGCCGGGATGCTCGACGTCGACCACCTCGCCGATCTCGGCGCCGTCGACGGTCACCGCCCGCAGGCCGATGAGCTGCTGGTCGTGAAACTCGTCCGGATCGTCGGTCGGCGGGATGTCCGCGGCGTCGACCAGCAGCAGGACGCCGCGCAGGGCCTCGGCCGCCGTACGGTCGGCGACGCCGGCGAACCGCACCAGCAGGCGGCCGGCATGCGGCCGCGCGGACTCGACGATCAACGGCCCGAGGCCGGGGCGGTCGGTGGCGAGCGATGACCCCGGCGCGAACCGCACGCCGGGGTCATCGGTGCTCACGTCCACGCTCACCTCGCCCCGGACGCCGTGGGCGCGGCCGATCCGGCCGACCGCAAGCCGCATCAGGGCGTCCCGCCGGTCGCCGTTCCGTTCCGGTGCCGGAGCGTTCGAGAGAGCACTAACGGGCCTCGTTGAGGTCGAGAAGATCGACGCGGATGTAACGGCCGCCGGCGAGCGCGCCGATCACGGTGCGCAGCGCCTTGGCGGTGCGGCCGTTGCGCCCGATCACCTTGCCGAGGTCGTCGGGATGCACGCGGACCTCGAGGACCTTGCCGTTGCGCAGGCGACGGGCGCGCACCCCGACGTCGTCGGGGTGCTCGACGATGCCGCGCACCAGATGCTCGAGCACCTCCTCGAGCACCTTAGGCCTCGCTCTTGGCTTCGGCGCCGCCCTCGGCCGACGCGGACTCGCCCGCCTCGTCCTTCTTGGACTTCTTCGGCTCGGACTTCTTCTTGGACTTCGGCGTCGTCGCCTTGCCCTCGGTCTCGTCGAGGTTCTCCTTGACGGCGGCCTGGAAGATCTCGGCCTTGTCGGGCTTGGGCTCGGCGACCTTCAGCGTGCCCTCCGCGCCCGGCTCGCCCTTGAACTTCTGCCAGTCGCCGGTGATCTTGAGGATCGCGAGGACCGGCTCGGTCGGCTGCGCGCCGACGCCCAGCCAGTACTGCACCCGCTCGGAGTCGACCTCGATGAGCGACGGCTCCTCCTTCGGGTGGTACTTGCCGATCTCCTCGATCGCACGCCCGTCACGCTTGGTGCGGGCGTCGGCGACGACGATCCGGTAGTACGGAGCCCGGATCTTCCCCAGACGCTTGAGCTTGATCTTGACTGCCACGGGTGTGGTGTTCTCCAGATTCGCAATGGGTGAGCGGACGAGCGCCGAGTGGGGACCGGTACCGCCGCTCGGAAGGACACCGGCGCACCCAGGTAGAGAGAGGGCCCCTGGCTTGCCGGATTTCCAGCCTGCCATTCTGCCAGACGATGGCGGCGAAGTGGCAATCGATCAGCACGGCCGGTCACCATGCCGCGCCGCCCCAAGCGTTCCGCCGCAGGCCGTTCGGCCACCCTGCCCTGCCACGGCCGTTCCGCCACGGGCGTCCGTTCCGCCACGGCGGCCCGTCCGGTCACGCCGTCCCGCAGCGGCCATCTCGCAACCGTCGGCCGTCCCGCAACGGCCGTTCGCATCCGCCATCCCGCAGCGGCGTCCGGTCACGACCGTCCCGTCACCGCAATTCAGGGTATGCCGTCACGTTGACTCCGCCGCCGGCGCCGCCGCGGCCCGTACGGCGGACGACGTGCTCCCGGGCCGATCGGTGTGCGACCGGTCGAACATCTAGCCTCGTATCCGCATGGCCGACCGATCCCGAGACCGATCCCGATGACGCCGGACCGGGCGCGAGCAGGCCGAACCGGCGTCACCCGTGAAGAAGGTGAGCTGACCCATGACCGTGCACGACACAACGGTCCCCGCCCTGACCGGCGACCAGCTGATCGGCGCGAACGACGTACGTGGCACCGGAGAGGAGTTCCACGCGGTCGATCCCCGGACCGGCGAGCGGCTGGAGCCGGCGTACCGCTTCGGCGTCGGCTCCGACGTGGAGCGCGCCGCCGCCCTCGCCTGGGAGGCCTTCGCCACGTACCGGGACACGGATCAGGGCACCCGTGCGACGTTCCTCGAAAGCGTCGCGGACCGGATCGAGGCGCTGGGCGACGCACTGGTCGAGCGGGTGACGGCCGAGACCGGCATCCCGGACGCGCGGGTGCGCGGCGAGCTGACCCGCACAGTCAACCAGCTGCGGCTGTTCGCCCGCGTCGTGCGGGAGGGGAGCTGGCTGGGCGCCCGCATCGACCCGGCCATTCCCGACCGCACGCCGCTCCCGCGCCCGGACCTCCGCCAGCGGAAGATCCCGCTCGGGCCGGTGGCGGTGTTCTCGGCGAGCAACTTCCCACTGGCCTTCTCCGTCGCGGGCGGCGACACCGCGTCGGCGCTGGCGGCGGGCGCGCCGGTCATCGTGAAGGCGCACCCCGCGCACCCGGGCACGTCCGAGCTGGTCGGCCGCGCCGTACGGGCGGCGGTGGCCGAGCACGGACTGCCCGAGGGCACGTTCTCGCTGCTGCACGGCGGGCGCGAGCTCGGCGTCGCGCTCGTGACCGAGCCACGGGTCAGGGCCGTCGGGTTCACCGGGTCGCGGCAGGGCGGTCTCGCCCTCGTCCGGGCGGCCGCGTCCCGGCCCGTGCCGATCCCGGTGTATGCGGAGATGTCCAGCGTCAACCCGGTCTTCCTGCTCCCCGGCGCGCTCCGCGAGCGTGCCGCCGACATCGGCGTCGCGTACGTCAACTCGGTGAACATCGGCGTCGGCCAGCTGTGCACCAGCCCCGGCCTGGTCTTCGCGGTCGAGGGCGAGGGCCTGGACGCCTTCATCGAGGCGGCGGCCGCGAAGATCGGCGAGACCGCCGCGGCGCCCATGCTCGGGTCGGGCATCCGCGAGGCCTACGACACGGGCGTCCAGCGGCTCGAACAGCTCGACGGTGTGACCGAGGTGGCGCGCGGCGGCGACGATGCGGCCATCGCCTGCCGCGGGCGCACCGCGCTGTTCGTCACGGACGGCGACACGTTCCTGGCGAACCCGTCGCTGCAGGAGGAGGTCTTCGGCCCGGCGTCGATCGTCGTGCGGGCGCGGGACGTCGCGCAGCTCCGCGAGATCGCCCAGGCGTTCGAGGGGCAGCTCACCGCGACCGTGCACGCCGCCCCTGAGGACCACGCGGCGGCCGGTGAACTGCTGCCGCTGCTGGAGCTCATCGCCGGACGCGTCATCTTCAACGGCTGGCCGACGGGCGTCGAGGTCGGGCACGCGGTGGTGCACGGCGGCCCGTTCCCGGCGACGTCCGCCCCGGCCACCACGTCCGTCGGCACCCGCGCGATCGAGCGGTTCCTGCGCCCGGTCAGCTACCAGGACGCCCCTGAGGGCCTGCTGCCGCCGGAGCTGCGCGACGGCAACCCGCTGGGCATCTGGCGGCGCATCGACGGCGAGATCACCCGCGACTGAACGGCTCCCGGTCCTTGCCGGACGAGCGGCGGCCGGGACCCCGTCCTGCCAGGGAACCGGGCCCCGGCTGCGCCGGGTCGAGGCGCACCGGTGGAGGCGGCACCGGTCGTGGCGGCCGCGCCGGCGTCGCGGCGCGCCGAGGCGCGGCCGGTTCCCGGCCCGCGGAGCCGGACCGGGAACGTCCACGCGAAGACGCCGAGAAACGTCCGCGCGACCGGACCGCGAACGCCCGCCGAACCCGACGCCTCCTCCGGACACGGCCCACGTGCCGATGCCGGAACCCGCACGCGACGGACCGCGAACGGCGCGGGGGCCTGGGCGCTTCGCGCCCGGGCTGGGCGGCTACTTCTTTTTCGGCTTCTGCTGGAGCTTGGACAGGTCGGGCATCTGGAAGCCGGGCGGGAGCCCGCCCGGCATGCCGCCGCCGAGGCCCGGCGGGAGGCCCTGGGGCATGCCGACCGGCCGCTGCGCGCCCTTCTTCGCGCCCTGCTGGGCGCGCTTGCGCGGGTCGCCGCTGCGCTGCTTCCCCTTGCCCTTGCCCTTCTTGGCGGCCGCCTTGGCGGCCTTACGCCGGGTGCCGGGCATGCCCGGGATGCCCAGGCCACCGGCCATCTGGCGCATCATCTTCTGTGCGTCGAAGAAGCGGGTGACCAGGTTGTTCACCTCGGTCACGCTGACGCCGGAGCCGCGCGCGATGCGGGCCCGCCGCGACCCGTTGATCATCTTGGGGTTGCGGCGCTCCTCCGGCGTCATCGAGTTGATGATGCCGCCGATGCGGTCGAGATGCTTGTCGTCGATCTCGTCGATCTGCTGCCGCATCTGCCCCATGCCGGGCATCATGCCCAGCAGGTTCTTGATCGGGCCGAGCTTGCGGATCATCTGCATCTGCTCGGCGAAGTCCTCCAGGGTGAAGTCTTCGCCCTGGACGAACTTCGAGGTCATCTTCTCGGCCTGCTCGGCGTCGAACGCCTTCTCGGCCTGCTCGATCAGGGTGAGGATGTCACCCATGTCGAGGATGCGGCCCGCCATGCGGTCGGGGTGGAAGACGTCGAAGTCCTCGAGCTTCTCGCCGGTGGAGGCGAACATGATCGGCCGGCCGGTGATGTGCCGTACCGACAGCGCGGCGCCGCCGCGCGCGTCGCCGTCGAGCTTGGTGAGCACGACGCCGTCGAAGCCGACGCCGTCGACGAACGCCTGCGCGGTGGTGACGGCGTCCTGACCGATCATCGCGTCGACGACGAAGAGGATCTCGTCCGGGGACACCGCGTCGCGGATGTCGGCGGCCTGCCGCATCATCTCCTCGTCGATGCCGAGGCGGCCGGCGGTGTCGATGACGACCACGTCGTGCTGGGCGTGGCGGGCATGCTCGATCGAGCGGCGGGCCACCTCGACCGGGTCGCCGACGCCGTTGCCGGGCTCCGGCGCGAACACCGGTGTGCCCGCCCGTTCCCCGAGCACCTGGAGCTGCTGCACGGCGTTGGGTCGCTGCAGGTCGGCGGCGACGAGCAGGGGCGCGTGCCCCTCGCTCTTGAGCCAGCGCGCCAGCTTGCCGGCCAGCGTGGTCTTACCGGAGCCCTGGAGGCCGGCCAGCATGATGACGGTCGGCGGGGTCTTGGCGAACCGGATGCGCCGCGTCTCGCCGCCGAGGATGTTGATGAGCTCCTCGTTTACGATCTTTACGACCTGCTGGGCCGGGTTCAGCGCCTGCGAGACCTCCGCGCCACGGGCCCGCTCCTTGATCTGCGCGATGAAGTCCTTGACGACGGGCAGCGCCACGTCGGCCTCGAGCAGGGCGACCCGGATCTCGCGCGTCGTGGCGTTGATGTCGGCCTCGGAGAGCCTGCCCTTGCTGCGCAGCGAGGAGAAGACCGCAGTCAGACGGTCGGAAAGCGTCTCGAACACGTGTCTGGACCAGTCCTAGGAGCTTCGGGGATCGACCATCAGACTATCCGGTCCGCGGCCTCCGGAGGCCGACCCCGGGGATCACTTCGGTGCTCCTTCCCGCGATCGGCCGCAGCCGCGCGGCGCCGGCTCGACGGCCGCGGACGGCGCTCGGTCCTCGCCTGGCGCGAAGCGGCGGTCACAGAAGCCGGGGTCACAGCGGAGTAGCGCGCCCACGGCACGACCACCGGCCGCGCCATGGGCGCGCCGCGCGCATCGGCGTGGCGCCCGCGTGGCGTGTGCCGCACCGCGGAATGCGCACCCCGCGCCCCGGCGCTGTATTGAAGGCATAGGACGCTCTTAGAGGGAAGAGAGCCTCGTATGGGAACGGATACCGGGGCCGATGCCGCGCGACTGCTCGTGCGCTGCCTGGAGGCGGAGGGCGTCGAGTACGTCTTCGGCATCCCGGGGGAAGAGAACATCCACTTCGTCGACGCGCTGAACGACTCCTCGATCCGCTACGTCCTCGTACGCCACGAGCAGGCGGCCGCCTTCATGGCGGAGATGTACGGCCGGCTCACCGGACGGCCGGGCGTTGCGTCCGCGACGCTCGGCCCGGGCGCCATCAACCTGCAGCTCGGGGTGGCCGACGCGACCACCAACAGCACCCCGCTGGTCGCCCTCTCCGCACAGGTCGGCCTCGACCGCATCTACAAGGAGTCGCACCAGATCGTCGACCTGGTGTCGATGTTCCGGCCGATCACGAAGTGGGCCGAGCTGACGCCGACCGCCGAGGCGCTGCCGGAGATGGTGCGCAAGGCGTTCAAGATCGCGCAGACCGAGCGACCCGGCGCGGTGTACCTCGCCATCCCCGAGGACGTGGAGGCGGCCGAGGTCGACCCGGCGCTGCACCCCCTGCCGGTCAACGTCGTACGGCCGCAGGAGCCCTCGCCCGCCCAGATCGCGCGCGCCGCCGACGTCATCGCGCTGTCGCGGCAGCCGATCGTGCTGGCCGGGCACGGCGCGGCCCGCGACCATGCGAGCCAGGCGCTGGTCCGCTTCGCCGAACGGCTCGGGCTGCCCGTCGCCACGACGTTCAACGGCAAGGGCGTTTTCCCCGACGACCACGACCACGCGCTCGGCGCGGTCGGGTTCATGCGCCGCGACTACGTCAACTTCGGCTTCGACGAGGCCGACGTGCTGATCTGCGTCGGCTACGAGCCGCAGGAGTTCGACCCCGCCAAGATCAACCCGCACGGCGACAAGAAGATCATCCACATCCACCGGTTCCCCGCCGAAGTGGACGACCACTACGCGGTCGAGGTCGGCATCCAGGGCGACATCTCGCACACGCTGCGCGCGCTCGCCGACGCCGTGCACCGCCGCTTCGACCTGCGCGGCACCGGCGAGAAGATCCGGCACATGATCCGGGAGGAGCTGGAGGGCGGCTGCCGCGACGACTCGTTCCCGATGTCACCGCGGCGTATCGTCACCGACATCCGCGCGGCGATGGGGCGCTGCGACATCGTGCTGGCCGACACCGGCGCGGTGAAGATGTGGATGGCCCGGATGTACCCCACGTACGAGCCGAACACGCTGCTGGTGTCGAACGGCCTGTCGTCGATGGGCTTTTCGGTTCCCGGCGCGATCGCCGCCAAGCTCGCGTTCCCGGACCGGCGGGTGCTGGCCGCCACCGGCGACGGCGCATTCCTGATGAACTCCCAGGAACTGGAGACCGCCGTACGCGAGAACGTCCCGATCACCGTCTTGATCTGGCAGGACGACGCCTACGGGCTCATCGAGTGGAAGATGGACCTGGAGCTGGGCCGCAACTCGCACGTGGCGTTCGGCAACCCCGATTTCGTCAGGTACGCCGAGAGCTTCGGCGCGAACGGATACCGGGTCACCGCGGCGGACGAGCTGCTACCGACCCTGCGCCGCGCCCTCGACGACGACGGCGTCTCGGTGATCACGGTGCCGGTCGACTACGCCGAGAACCTGGAGCTGACCTCGAAGCTGGGCGAGCTCAACGGCCCGTTCTGACGGCCCGCCTCCGGACCGACCGCCACCCGACCGAGCACCGCCCGGCGGCCGCTCCTGACAAGCCGTTCTCCCGACGGCCCTCTCTTCTGACGCCCGCCCCCGGAGGCCCGTTCCGGACGGCCCCGTACGGTGGCGCCGGAGCGCGGCCGGCGGGAGCCGCCCCGGCGGGAGCGGCGGGCGGCGACCGCCCGCGTCAGCCGTTCGCGGCGGGCGGTGCCGGCGGGCACGGGACCTCCCGGGGCTCGGGGACGCCAGCAGATTCACCGGTCCCACAGGCCGCGTCAACGGGCCTGCCCGCGGTTTGAACGATCTTCACCGGGGTCCGCCGTACCGTTCCCGGCGTTCACGCACCCCGGAGCGCCGCGGGCACGGAGCCGTCGCCCTGCGCTCCGTCCAAAACCGGCCGAAACCGCCCGAAACCGGCCGCGGCCGTCGCCTCCGGCGAATCCGACCGGCCATCGACCGCCGAACCGCCGTCGCGCCGCAGCGCAGTTCCTTCACCGCCATGCCCGCCGCCAACGGCGGTCGCCCGGTGGCCGTCCGGTGGCCGTCCGGGGCCGGTCTCAGCGCACGGCGTCGAGCACGCGCTCGCGGACCGCCGCGCGCTGCCGCGGGTCGTCCAGCGGACGGCCCGCCCCGTCGACGACGTAGAAAACGTCGACCGCCTCCGCGCCCAGCGTCTCGACCCGTGCCGCCCGGACCTGCAGGCCGCAGGAGCCGAGGGCGTGGCCGATGCGCCACAGCAGCCCGGGCCGGTCGTGCGCGCGGACCTCGATGACGGTGGCGGTGCTCGAGGCGTCGTCGATCAGCGTGACGCGCGGCGGTGGCACCGGGACGCCCTTGCGGGGACGGTAGGACCGGGCGCGGCGTTCGAGCCGCGCGGCGACGTCGAGCCGCCCCGCCAGCACGCGGCGCAGGTCCGCCTCCAGCGCCGCGGGGTCGGGCCCGGAGCCGTACTCCGGGACCGCGATGAAGTCGAGCACCGCCGTCTCGCCGGATCCGCCGTCCGGCGCCGGGGACGCGCCCGCGGCCTGCGCCGCGGCGCTCCACGAGACCGTGCGGGCGCCGCGGACCGCGAGGCGGTGCAGGGCCAGCACCCCGGCCGCCTGCCACAGCAGACCCGGCCGGTCGGGAGCGGCGATGGTGATGCGCGAGCCGGTGACGCGTACGGCGCCGCCGCCGTGCCGCGCCAGGGTGAGCTGCTCGGGCGTGGGGCCGGGGACCACGGGCGGCGGCGCGCCGGCGAGCACGGCCGCCACGCGGCGGGCCAGCTCGGCGACCAGACCGGCCTTCCACGCGCCCCACGCGGCGGACCCGGTGGCCGTGCCGTCGGCGACCGCGAGGACGGCGAGGGTCTCCAGTACCACCGGGTCGCCGACCGTCTCGGCGACCGTCTCGACGGTGACCGGGTCGTCCAGGTCGCGGCGGGTCGCGGTCTCCGGCAGCAGCAGGTGGTGGCGGACCACCGCCTCCAGCGTGCGGACGTCGGCGGGGTCGAAGCCGAGCCGCTCGCCGATGTCGCGTGCCATCACCGCGCCGGTCCGGGAATGGTCACCCGGCCAGCCCTTGCCGATGTCGTGCAGCAGGGCACCGACCAGCAGGAGGTCGGGGCGGGCGACGTCGCGGGTGTACGCGGCGGCGCGGACGGCGGTCTCCACGAGGTGGCGGTCCACGGTGAAGGTGTGAACGGGGTTGCGCTGCGGCCGGTTGCGCACGCGTTCCCAGTCGGGCAGCAGCCGCACGATCAGCCCGGCCTGGTCCAGCGCCTCCCACACGCCGATCGCGGGCGGGCCGGCGCCGAGCAGGGAGACCAGCGCGTCCCGTGCCTCCGGCGGCCAGGGCACCGGCAGCGGCGCGGACGCGCGCGCCATGTCCTCGACGGTGGCGATGGCCAGGGGCAGCCCGGCCTGGGCTGCGGCCGCGGCGGCGCGCAGCACCAGCGCCGGGTCGGTGCGCGGGCTCGCGCCCAGGGCGAGCACGACCTCGCCGTCGTGCTCCACGACGCCGTCGGCGAGCGGACGGCGGACCGGGCGGCCGGACGGCGAGCAGAACCGCGCCACCGCCCGCCACAGATGGTCCGCGGCATAGGTGACCGTACGGGCGGCCTCGGCGACCGTGCGCAGGAGCGCGTCGGCGTCGAGCAGGCCGAGCGCGGCGGCGACCGGTTCCTGCTCCTGCAGGACGAGGCGGTCGCCGCCGCGCCCGGTGTCGTCGTGCAGCGCGTGGCGGACGTCCAGCAGCAGGTCGTAGGCGTCCCGCACGCGGCCGGAGGGGCCGGGCGCCACCCAGGCCGCGGCGACCGCCTGCATCGCGTGCACGTCGCGCAGGCCGCCGCGGGCCTCCTTCAGGTCGGGTTCGAGGAGGAAGGCCAGCTCGCCGTGGCGCTCCCAGCGGGCGCGGGTCATCTCCCGCAGCTCGGGCAGCCGGCGCCGGGCGGCGGAGCGCCAGTCGGCCAGCACAGCCTCGCGCAGCTCGCGGGTCAGGTCCGGGTCTCCGGCGACGTGCCGGGCCTGGATCAGGCCGAGCACGGCCTTCAGGTCGTTGCGGGCGACGGCACGGCCCTCGTCCGGCGTGCGGACCGAGTGGTCGAGGCGCAGGCCGGAGTCCCAGATCGGGTACCACAGGCGGTCGGCGAGGGCGGCGATGCCGGGCCGGCCCCGGTGGATGAGCACGAGGTCGAGGTCGCCGCCCGGGGTGACCTCCTCGCGCCCGTGGCTGCCGACCGCGACCAGCGCGACATCGGGCTCGGCGCCGAGCAGGCGAGCGAGCATGCGGTCCAGCTCGCGGGTGCGGGCGGCCCGCGCCGCGCGCAGCGTGGCCCGCGCCGCCTCGGCGGCCGGGGACGCGGAAAGGACGCGGCCCGGCCGGGCGGCCTCCCCGGCCGGGCCGTGCGCTCCCCCGATGGTCTCCACGCCTACAGCGCCTCCGGCCCGGTCTCGCCGGTGCGGACGCGGACGACGGTGTCGACCGGAACCGACCAGACCTTCCCGTCGCCGATCTTTCCGGTATGCGCCGCCTTGACGATCACGTCGACGATGTCGTCGGCGTCCTCATCGTCGACCAGCACCTCGACGCGCAGCTTGGGCACGAGGTCGACCTTGTACTCCGCGCCCCGGTAGACCTCGGTGTGGCCGCGCTGGCGTCCGTAGCCGCTGGCCTCGCTGACGGTCAGGCCGTGCACCCCGAAGGTCTCCAGGGCCGCCTTCACGTCGTCCAGCTTGAACGGCTTGATGACCGCTGTGACGAGCTTCATGCCTCCGCCTCCACCTTCGTCTCGTCCGGCCCGGCGGCCGCCGGACGGCCGCCGGATTCACCCTCGCCGGAGCGGGACGCGCCGCCGACGGTCAGCGTGGCCAGGATGCCCGGCCTCGTGCCCGAGCCGCCGTGCGCGGTTCCGATCTCGTACGCGGTCTCGGCGTGGACGGCCAGGTCGATGCCGGAGACCTCGTCCTCCTGGCTGATCCGCAGGCCCATGACCTTGTCGAGGATCTTGCCGGTGATCCACGTGAGTACGAACGAGTAGGCGCCGACCATCAGCACGCCGATCGCCTGCTTGCCGAGCTGGCCCAGCCCGCCGCCGTACAGCAGGCCGGCCGGCCCGTCGCCCTTGCCGGGGGTGAGGATGCCGGTCACCGTCGGGGTGGCCAGGAAGCCGATGAGCAGGGCGCCCGTCGCCCCGCCGACGGCGTGCACGCCGACGACGTCGAGGGAGTCGTCGAAACCGAACCTCAGCTTCATGCCGACCGCGACGGAGCACAGCGCGCCGGCGACCACACCGACGACGATCGCGCCGATCGGGTTGACCGAAGCACAGGCCGGCGTGATCGCCACCAGGCCGGCGACCGCGCCGGAGGCCATGCCCAGGGCCGTCGACTTGCCGTACCGGATCTTCTCCATGACGACCCAGCCGAGCGCCGCCGAGGCCGTGGCGACCTGGGTGTTCATGAACGCCACGGACGCCTGTGCGTTGGCGGCGAGCGCGGAGCCGGCGTTGAAGCCGAACCAGCCGAACCACAGCAGGCCGGCGCCGAGGAGCACGAACGGGACGTTGTGCGGCCGCATCGGCTCCTTCGGCCAGCCGACGCGACGGCCGACGACCAGGGCCAGGGCGAGGCCGGCCATACCGGCGTTCAGGTGGACCGCGGTGCCGCCGGCGAAGTCGAGCGCGCCGATGTGGTCGGCGAGGAAGCCGCCGTCCTTGGTCGTCGTGGTGTCGCCGAAGAAGAAGACCCAGTGCGCGACCGGGAAGTACACGACCGTCGTCCAGATCGCCACGAACGCGCACCAGCCGCCGAACTTCACGCGGTCCGCGACGGCGCCGCTGATCAGGGCCGGCGTGATGATCGCGAACATCAGCTGGAACGACGCGAACGCCAGCTCGGGGGATGTGCCGGACGCGGAGATCAGGGTGTCCTTCAGCCCGACCCTGCCGAGGCCGCCGATCAGGCCGTGGTTCCCGACGTCCTTGGAGAAGGCGAGGGAGTAGCCGTACAACACCCACAGCACGCTGACGATGCCGATCGTGGCGAAGTTCATCATCAGCATGTTGAGCACGCTCTTCGACCGCACCATGCCGCCGTAGAAGAACGCCAGGCCGGGGGCCATCAACAGGACGAGCGCGGAACTCGCGAGCAGCCAGGCGGTGTCGCCCGAATTCAAGAGTTTGAGAACGTCCGGCGGCATGCGGCGTCCCTTCGGTGAGACTGTCGATACTGCTCTGGAGCTTCGAGCAGCGCCGTTTCACCCGGGGGGCATGAGTGTTTCGCCGGTGTGAAACCCGGCGGCCGAATGTTTCAGGTGTGTTTCGTCCTTCTCACTGAATTGTCGATCAAGGCGCTGGTAAAGGCATCGATACGGCGTACGAATTCTCCTCCGGGCGCAGCCGCCCGGCCCCCCGCCGACACGCCTGCCCCCGCCGACACGCCACCCCCTTCGACCTACGGCTCCCGCCGACACGCCGGACCCGCGCCTGCGACGACAGGATCGGGGTCCGCGGCCATCACGCCGCCCCGCGACGGCTCGCCGACCGCCCCGCCGGCATCCCGCCGCGGCCGTCTGGGGGCCGGCGCCGGCCATGACGAACCCACCGCCTGGTCGAACGGTCTGCCGCCTGACCGCTCGGACCACCGATCGTCCGTCAGCCGTCGATGATGGCGTCGACGAACGCCTCGGGGTCGAACGGCGCGAGGTCGTCCGGCCCCTCGCCCAGGCCCACGAGCTTGACCGGCACGCCGAGCTCACGCTGGACGGAGATCACGATGCCGCCCTTGGCGGTGCCGTCGAGCTTGGTCAGCGCGATGCCGGTCACGTCGACGACCTCGGCGAACACCCGGGCCTGGCGCAGGCCGTTCTGGCCGGTGGTCGCGTCGAGGACGAGGATGACCTCGTCCACCGGCGCCTGCTTCTCGACGACCCGCTTGACCTTGCCGAGCTCGTCCATCAGACCGGTCTTGGTGTGCAGCCGGCCGGCCGTGTCGATGATCACCGCGTCGACCTGGTCCGCGATGCCGGTCCTGACGGCCTCGAACGCGACGCTCGCCGGGTCGGCGCCCTCGGCCCGGCGCACGACCTCGGCGCCCACCCGGGTACCCCAGGTCTGCAGCTGGTCGGCGGCGGCGGCCCGGAAGGTGTCGGCGGCGCCGAGCAGCACCGACCGGCCGTCCCCGACCAGCGCCCGGGCCAGCTTGCCGCAGGTGGTGGTCTTGCCGGTGCCGTTGACGCCGACGACGAGGGTGATCGCCGGGTGGCCGTCGTGCGGCTCGGTGCGCAGGGAGCGGTCCCACTCGGTGCCGACCTGCCCGAGCAGCTCCTCCTTGAGCATCGCGCGGACCTCGTCGGGACCACGCGAGCCGTACACCTTGACCTTGGTGCGCAGGTCGCCGACGATCTGGCGGGCGGGCTCCACGCCGACGTCGGCGCGCACGAGGGTGTCTTCGATCTCCTCCCACGCCTCGTCGTCGAGCGTCTCGCGGGACAGCAGCGTCAGCAGGCTGCGGCCCAGGGCGTTCTGGGACCGCGACAGCCGCGCGCGCAGCCGTACGAGCCGCCCGGCGGACGGCGGCGGCACCTCGATCTCGGGCACCGGGGGTGCCGGCGGCGCCTCCGCGACCGGTTCGGCGGCGGGCGGGGCGATCGTCCCGATCTCGTCGAGGACGGTGGTCCCGCCCCCCTCGGCGGGCGGGGGCGGCGGTGCCGGGCGGCCCCGGCCCCGGAGCAGGACGAACCCGCCCACCACGACGGCGAGCACGACGACGGCGATGGCGATGGCGAGGATCACATATTCCATAGCGTGACCCAGTCTCGCAGAAGCACGGTCACGGCCGGACCGCCGCCCGCCGCCGAGCGGCGCGTCGGCCCGTCATCGGCTCAGGCCGGCTCGGGCTCACGGAGGCGCTGGCTGACGACCTGGGTCACGCCGTCGCCGCGCATGCTCACGCCGTACAGCGCGTCGGCACCCTCCATCGTGCGCTTCTGGTGCGTGATGATGATCAGCTGCGATGACGCCCGCAGCTCCTCGAAGATGCCGATCAGCCGCTGGGTGTTCGTGTCGTCCAGCGCCGCCTCGACCTCGTCCAGCACGTAGAACGGCGACGGACGGGCCTTGAAGATCGCGACGAGGAACGCGATGGCGACCAGGGAGCGCTCGCCGCCGGACAGCAGCGACAGGCGCTTGACCTTCTTGCCCGGCGGCCGGGCCTCCACCTCGACGCCGGTGGTCAGCAGGTCTTCGGGGTCGGTCAGCGACAGCCGCCCCTCGCCGCCGGGGAACAGGCGGGAGAAGATGCCCTCGAACTCCCTGGCCGTGTCCTCGAAGGCGGCGGCGAACACCTGCTGCACGCGGTCGTCGACCTCCTTGACGACGGTGAGCAGGTCGCGGCGGGTCTTCTTGAGGTCTTCGAGCTGGGATGTCAGGAAGGCGTGCCGCTCCTCCAGCGCCGCGAACTCCTCCAGCGCCAGCGGGTTCACCTTGCCGAGCTGCGCGAGCTGCCGCTCGGCCTGCTTGGCGCGCTTCTCCTGCTTCGCCCGGTCGTACGGCTCGGGCCCGGCGCCCTCGGGCGCGTCCGGCGGCGCCGGCACGGGCTGGTCCGGCCCGTACTCGGCGACCAGCACGCCGACCTCGAGCCCGAACTCCTCCATCGCGCGCTCTTCGAGCTGTTCGAGGCGCAGCCGCTGCTCGGCGCGGGCGACCTCGTTGCCGTGCACGACGTTGACGAGCTTCTCGTGCTCGCCGGTGAGCTCCCGGACGCTCGTACGGACGGCCTTCAGCTCCTCCTCGCGGGCGGCGCGGGCCTGCTCGGCGGCCTCCCGCTCGGCCACGGCCGCGGCGATCGACGTCTCGACGCGCTCCAGCGCCAGCCGCACACCCGCCATCACGGCCTGCGCGACGCGGGCGTCGCGGGCCCGGCGCTCGCGGCGCTCCGCGGCGCGGGCACGCTCCTCGCGCTCGCGGGCGGCGGCGCGCTCCAGTGCGTCGGCCCGGCCGGCCAGGGCGGAGACGCGCTCCTCGGCGGTGCGGACGTTCAGCCGCGCCTCCATCTCCGCCGAGCGCAGCCGCTGGCACCGCTCGGCCAGCTCGTCACGGCGGCCGGTGTCGTACTCGGCGTCGTCGAGGGATTCGGCCTCGGCGATCTCCAACCGCTCGCGCAGCTCCGCGCACGCCTCGGCGTCGCGATCGCGGGCCTCCTTCGCCGCGTCGACCGCCCGGCCCAGCCGCTCGGCCTCCTGCCGGGCCGCCTGCGCGGCGGCCTGCAGGCCCGCGATGTACCGGGCCTTTCGCGCCGCCTCGGCCTCGACCTCGCGCAGCCGGGCACGAACCTGATCGAGCGCGGCCTGGGCGCGGTCGACACCGGCACGGGCCTCGCCGACCGCGGCCTGCGCGGTCTCCAGTACGGCCTGGGCACGCTGCTCCGCCGCGGCCGCCTCGTCAAGCGCGGCGGCGGTCGCCTCGGCCGCCGCCTCGGCCGCGGCGAGGCGTTCGGCCGCCTCGTCCCGCGCCGTGCGCCTCTGCAGGAGGGTCTGCCGGCCGCCGCCCCCGCGACGGCCCAGTGCGCGCCGAGCAGGTCGCCGTCGCGGGTGACCGCGCGCAGCTCCGGGTGGGCGCGGACGATGGCGGCCGCGGCCGGCAGGTCGTCGACCATGACGACGCCGGCGAGCAGGTGACGCACGGCGGCCCGGAGCTGCTCGGGCGCGGTGACCAGGTCGACGGCCGGGCGCGCGCCGTCCGGCAGGGCGGGCGTGGCGCCTGCGGTGTCGGAGCCGCCGCCGATGAGCAATCCGGCCTGGCCCGCGTCGCCCGAGCGCAGCAGCGACAGCGCGGACTCGGCCGTGTCGAGCGAGGCCACGGCGACGGCCTCGGCCGCGGCGCCCAGCGCCGCCGCGACCGCGGCCTCGGCGCCCGGCGCCACCGACAGCAGCGAGGCGACGGTGCCGAGCGTGCCGTCGAGACCGGCGTTCAGAAGGGCCTCGCCGCCGTCGGCGGCGCTGCCGATGGTCAGTTCCAGCGCCTCGACGCGCGCCCGCAGCGCGGTGACCTCCTTCTGCGCGGCCTGGTCGGCGGCGCGGGCGGCGGCGAGACGGTCGCGGGCCTCCGCCAGTGCTCGGCGTGGCCTCTCGACCGCCTCGCGGGACTGCTCGGCGGCCTCCTTCGCCTGTTCGAGGACCTCCTGGGCGCGCTCGTGTTCGGCGACGAGCTCCGGATCGCGGGCGACGTCGGTGTGCTGCGCCTCGTACTCGGCCTGCGCGGCCCCCGCGCGCTCCTCGGCCTCGGCGCGCGCCTCGGCCAGCCGGCCGATCTCCGCCTCGCCGGCCTGCACCTTGCTGCTCAGCGCCTCGACGCGGCCGCGCAGGCGGGCCAGCCCCTCGCGGCGGTCGGCGGCGGCGCGCACGGCGTCTTGCAGGCGCAGCTCCTCGTCCTTGAGCGCAGCCTCGGCCGCCGATCGCTCTTCGACCGCGCCGGCCAGCAGCTCCCGTGCCGCGTCGAGGCGGGCGGCCAGCACCTCTTCCTGGGCGCGGATCTCGGCGGCCTCGCGCTCCATGTCGTCCGGGTCGCGGCCGTGGCGCTCCTCGCCCTGCGCCTCGACGGCGTGGCGGTGCCGCTCGGCGGCCAGCTCGCCGACGCCGCGCAGCCGCTCACGCAGCGACGACAGGCGGTACCAGGTGTCCTGGACGCGGGCGAGGATCGGCGCCTGCTCGGCGGCCTCGGCCTCCAGCTCGGCCTCGCGCTCCTGCGCCCGGGCCAGCGCCTGTTCCACGGCCGTTCGGCGCTCGCGGATCGCCGCCTCGTCGGCGGCCTCCCGCTCCAGCTTCGCGGTCAGCGTGACCAGGTCGTCGGCGAGCAGCCGCAGCCGGGCGTCGCGCAGCTCCGACTGGATCACGGCGGCGCGGCGGGCGATCTCGGCCTGCTTGCCGAGCGGCTTGAGCTGGCGGCGCAGCTCGGTCGTGAGGTCCTGCACGCGGGTCAGGTTGGCCTGCATGGCGTCCAGCTTCCGCAGCGCCTTCTCCTTGCGCTTGCGGTGCTTCAGGACGCCGGCGGCCTCCTCGATCACCGCGCGCCGGCCTTCCGGCCCGGAGTGCAGGACGCGGTCGAGCTGGCCCTGGCCGATGATCACGTGCATCTCGCGGCCGATGCCGGAGTCGGACAGCAGCTCCTGTACGTCGAGCAGGCGGCACGCGTCGCCGTTGATGGAGTACTCGCTCTGCCCCGACCGGAACATCAGCCGGCTGATCGTGACCTCGGAGTAGTCGATGGGCAGCGCGCCGTCGGAGTTGTCGATCGTGAGGACGACCTCGGCCCGGCCCAGCGGCGGCCGGGAGGACGTGCCGGCGAAGATGACGTCTTCCATCTTGCCGCCGCGCAGCGACTTGGCGCCCTGCTCGCCCATCACCCAGGCGAGCGCGTCGACGACGTTGGACTTACCCGAGCCGTTCGGCCCGACGACGCAGGTGATCCCGGGTTCGAATCGCAGCGTGGTGGACGACGCGAACGACTTGAAGCCACGCAACGTGAGGCTCTTCAAGTACAAGCGTCCGCCGCTCCTTTCCGCGCATACCCCCGGCCGTTCCAGGGCCCTGGCCACCACGAACGATACCGGCCGGCGCTCGCCGGACCGGGCCGATCACGGCGAGGCGGTGAATTCCAGCCGAACAAAAAGGGACGTCACGATCGACGTCCCTTTTACGCGACGGCGTGACCCTCAGGTCAGCGCCGGTTCGCGGTCCTTCGTACTGAGCGCCATGACTTCGTTGTCAGCAACGGCCGCGAGCGCGTCGTTCTCCGACTGGAGCCGTACAAGCTCGGCCTCCAGGTCGCGGACACGTTGCTGAAGGCGCCGCATCTCCGCAACCATGCGGGGGTCGGGACCGCCGACGTGGCCGAGTAGAGCCTTCGCCATGATTAAGGGTCCTCCACGCTGAGTGACCAGCAGGAATGATCGCGCACCGACAGCCTGCTCAAAGATGCGCGCTAACAACTAGGGTCGCACCGGCCGGAGAGCCGGTCAAGACAGATGTCACAGACCCGTAACAACCTGTCTGAACAAGTTTAGCAGACTTCCCAGACCGATCACCGTTCGGTGAAGCCCCGCATACCGCCTCTTGGCGTGGACCAGCGTTCGGTCACCCCCGTGACCCGTCCGGGCGTGCCTCCGCCGCGCAGCAGCCGCAGCAACTCCTCGCAGGACTTCCGCGGTCCTTCGGCCACCACCTCGACCCGGCCGTCGTCCAGGTTGGCCGCCGTGCCGGTCAACCCGAGCTCCAGCGCCCGGCACCGGGTCCACCAGCGGAAGCCGACGCCCTGGACGTGGCCGCTCACCCACGCGGCCAGCCGTACCCGCTCGTCCACGCCCTCATCCACGGTCAGGGATCCTATCCACGGATTCGGACGGGCCCGGTGGCCCCTCTGCACGGCCGGCACCGCACGGTCCACGCCACCCCCACGGCCGGTGCCGCCGGGCCCGCGTTCCGGTCGCCGGGTGGCTCCGGGCCGCGAGCCCGTACGCTGTGCCCGCGCCCGGCCGGCGCCGCATCCGCGCCTGGCCGGCCGCGGAGGTCGAACGCGCCGGCCCGGCCCGGGCGGGGCGCCCGGCGGCCGAGACGCCGTCCCCCCGGCGCGGTGCGCCGGCCGGTTCAGTAGCGGGCGCGGCGGGGCCGGGGCTGGCAGGTGGGGCAGGTGAAGGACGAGCGGTTCATGAAGGGATCGCGGCGGATCGGGCTGCCGCAGCGGGCGCACGGCTCGTCGCGCCGCCCGTACACGTTGAGCGATCGCTCGAAGTAGCCGCTCTCGCCGTTGACGTTGACGTACAGGCTGTCGAAGGAGGTGCCGCCCGCCGTCAGCGCCTCGGTCAGCACCTCGCGGATCCCGGCCAGCAGGCGGGTGACCTCCGGCCGGGTCAGCGTCTCGGTCGGCCTGGCCCAGTGTAGGCGGGCCCGCCACAGCGCCTCGTCGGCGTAGATGTTGCCGACGCCGCTGATCAGCGACTGGTCGAGCAGCGCCCGCTTGATCCCGGTACGCCGGCGCCGGAGGGCGCGGTAGAACGCGTCGTCGTCGAAGGCGTCCTCCAGCGGGTCGGGCGCGATGTGGGCGATCGGCTCCGGCACCCCGTCGGGAAGGTTCGCGAGCATGAGGTGGCCGAAGGTGCGCTGGTCGACGAAGCGCAGGTCGAGACCGTCGTCGGTGAAGGCGAGACGCGCCCGCAGGTGCTTCTCCGGCGGCCGGTCCGGCTCTCCGACGATCAGCTGGCCGCTCATGCCCAGATGGGCCAGCAGCGCCTCGCCACCGCCGACCGGCAGCCACAGGTACTTGCCGCGCCGCCGGGCGCCCTCGATGGTGCGCCCGGTCAGCCGGATCGCGAGGTCGGCCGGCCCCGCCACGTGCCGCCGCGCGGCCCGCGGGTGCAGCACCTCGGCCGTGCGGATCGTACGGCCGCCGACCCAGCGTTCGACGCCCTGGCGGACGACCTCGACCTCGGGGAGCTCGGGCACGTCAGTCCGTCGCCGGCGTCTTCGCCGACTGCGCGCGGATGGCGTTCCACGCCGTCTCGGCGGCCTGCTGCTCCGCCTCCTTCTTGCTGCGCCCCTCGCCCCGGCCGTACTCGACGCCGCCGACGGCGACCATGGCGCGGAAGGTCTTCTGGTGGTCGGGGCCGCTCTCCTCGACGTGGTACTCGGGCACGCCGAGCTCCTCGGTGGCGGTCAGCTCCTGCAGCGACGTCTTCCAGTCGAGGCCCGCGCCCAGGCTCGCCGACCGGGCGATCAGCGGGTCGAACAGCCGGTGCACCAGCGCGTCGGCGGCCTCCAGGCCCAGGTCGAGGTAGACCGCGCCGATCAGCGCCTCGAGCGTGTCGGCCAGGATCGAGGACTTGTCCCGCCCGCCGGTGCCCTCCTCGCCCCGGCCGAGGCGGATGTAGGCGCCCAGGCCGAGCGAGCGCGCCACCCCGGCCAGCGCCCGCATGTTGACGACCGCGGCTCGCAGCTTGGCGAGCTGCCCTTCCGGCAGGTCAGGGTGCTCGCGGAACAGGGTGTCGGTGACGATCAGCCCGAGCACCGAGTCGCCCAGGAACTCCAGGCGCTCGTTGGTGGGCAGGCCACCGTTCTCATACGCGTAGGACCGGTGGGTCAGCGCCCGCTCCAGCAGCGCCGGGTCGGGGCTGACGCCCAGGGCCTCCTCCAGGGGCCTGCGATCGGTCGCCGAATGATCACTCTTCACGCGGCCCCCTCGGCAGGGGTCGCCCCGCTTGCAGACTTCACGGTTCTCCTCCGCGGAAGGTTCCGCGAGGACGAGGCGCACGCCGGATGGCTCCGGCGTCCGCCACGGCCTCGGGCGAGTCTTCGACGCGAGACATGCCCGGGGGCGGCGCCATGGCCGCCCCCGCTCCGGGGTCGCTCAGACGACCTCGACGACCTGACGGCGGTTGTAGGTGCCGCAGGTCGGGCACGCGGTGTGCGGCAGCTTCTCGTCGCGGCACTGCGGGCAGCGCACGAGCGTGGGAGCCTGGGCCTTCCACTGCGAGCGACGGTGCCGCGTGTTGCTGCGCGACTTCTTCCGCTTGGGTACGGCCACGTCAGCCCTCCTGGTCTTCGTTCCGTTGTTCCAACATGCCCTGCAATGCCGCCCACCGGGGGTCGACGGCCTCGTGGCGGTGATCCGGCTCGGCGTCGGCCAGCCGGACCCCGCACTCCGAGCACAGGCCCGGACAGTCGTCCCGGCACAGCGGGGACAGCGGCAGTGCGAGCACCATCGCGTCCCTGACGACCGGCTCGAGATCGATGAGATCTCCTTCGAGACGGCGTTCGTCCTCCTCCGCGCTCTCGCCGGAACGCGTGTCGGGGTAGACGAACAGCTCCTGGAAGTCCACCTCGATCGACGAGGTGATCGGCTCCAGGCAGCGCGCGCACTCTCCCGTGAGAGGTGCCCGCGCCGTGCCCGAGACGAGCACGCCCTCCATCACCGCCTCGAGCCGGTAGTCGAGCTCGATGTCGGCGCCCTCGGGGACACTGACCATCTCAACGCCGAGATCCGCCGGAGCCGGCACGGTGCGGGACTCCTCGCGCATCGATCCCGGTCTGCGGCCGAGCGCTCGCGTATCGATCACGAACGGGGCCCGGGGATCGATGCGGGTCAGGCCTTTCCTGCTTCCGTGAGGCATGGCGAATCACCGCCGTCGGTCAAGGTCGAAAGCAAAGGTTACCGAACCGCCGGGTGTTCTCCCAACTCGGCGCCCGCCGGCCCGCGGGCCACGGCGCACCGGGGGCGCCCGGCCCCGGTGACGCGCCCGCGGCCGTGACCCCGGTGTGGTGTCCCGTATGCCTTACCCGGTTCCGGGCGAGGCACACGGGACCGGCGTCCGCCCGCGCCTTCCCCGCCATTCCGCCGGGCGGGGCGGCCCCGGAAGCGCGGCTCAGGACTCCGAGAAGCGCCGGATGAGCCGCCGGTGCACCGATTCGGGCACCAGGCGGGAGACGTCCCCGCCGTACTGGGCGATCTCCTTGACCAGGCTCGAGGACAGGAAGGAGTACAGCGGGTTGGTGGCCATGAACATCGTCTCCACCCCGGCCATCTGGTGGTTCATCTGGGCGATCTGCAGCTCGTAGTCGAAGTCGCTCACGGCGCGCAGGCCACGGACGATGACCGGGATGTTCCGGTCGCGGCAGAAGTCGACCGTCAGGCCGTGGAACTTCTCGACGACGACGTTCCCGTACTCCTTGGTCACCTCGTCGATCATGTCGACCCGCTCGTCGACCGTGAAGAGGCTCTTCTTCGAGATGTTGATCAGTACCGCGACGACGACCTCGTCATAGAGCCGCGAGGCGCGGCTGATGATGTCGAGATGGCCGTTCGTGACGGGATCGTAGGAGCCCGGACAGACAACACGGCGCACGGATGAGCACCCTTCGCTGGGAAGCCGTCAGTGACCTGCGGCGTGACCGTACCAAAGGGTCCCTTCGCCGTAACGACGGGCCCTAACCCCCTCATACCCGGCAGGCCACCGGAACGGACCTCCCCGCGTGGCCCGTTCGACGACGATCAGCGCGCCGGGGGCGAGCCAGCCGCCCTCGCGCAGCTCCGCCAGCATCCCCGCGACGGCCTCGTCGGTCACCGCGTACGGCGGATCGGCGAAGATCAGATCGTACGGCTCGGGCGGCGGGCGGCGCAGAACGCGCTCGACCCGGTCGGCGACCAGCTCGGCGCCGGGCAGCCCGAGCGTGTCGATGTTGGCCCGGATCACCCGGGCGGCGCGCGGCGACGACTCGACCAGCAGCACGTGCCCGGCGCCCCGCGACAGCGCTTCCAGGCCGACCGCACCCGACCCCGCGTACAGGTCGGCCACCCGGAGGCCGGCCAGGTCCCCGAGGAGCGAGTGGACCGTGGAGAACAGCCCCTCCCGGGCGCGGTCGCTGGTCGGCCGGGTGTCGCGGCCGGGCGGGACGGACAGCCGCCGGCCCCCGGCGGTTCCTGCGATCACTCGGGTCACCCGCCCAGTGTGCCCGCGCGGCCGGCGGGACGTGCACGGCCACCCGGTCCGCGGCATGGCCCGCAGGTCTTCGCGCGACCTCCTCTCGGCGCGCGGCGACGGCGGCGCCGCGCGCACCGCACGTTCCTGACACGACGTTGCCGGAACCGGACGGAAAGTGCCGACAGATCAGTCAGACCAGTGTCACCGGACTACGTGTCGTGACAAACTGATCGCGCAAAGTCCCGCAGGTTCCCGACGGGATCCGTCCGGGGCGACGGATCACCGCCGCGGGAGGCGGCGCCGCAGTGTACGCCGCGGCGCGCCGCCCGGCGGTGCCGCGCACCGGCCGCGTCCCATCTCACCCGACCTGGAGATCCCCATGCGAACACGCACGAGGCTGGCCGCGACGGCCGGCCTGACGGTGCTGGGCTGCACCGCCATGAGCGGCGTCGCCCAGGCCGACACCGGCGGGCTCGATCCCATCGGCCTGACCGCACCGGTCGTCAAGAGCGTCACCGGCACCGTGAACGACACGACCCACGCCCTGTCGGGGCAGCGCTCCGGCGGCTCGGGGCCGTCCGTCCACCTGCCGGTCCGCCTGCACGTCGCGCTGCCGGCCGCACCGACCGGCCGCCGCGCCGGCGTCTCGGCCGGCGTGAACGCGGGCGTCGGGGCCTCGCCGAAGGGCGTGCGCGCCCACGCGGCGGTACGCCTGTGCGCGGGCGACTGCGGCAGGGCGCCCAGCCCGACGCCGCAGCCCCCGCCCGTCCCGCCGGTCCCGCCGCCGGCACCGGCGCCGAACCCGCCCGTCTTCCCGCCCCCGGTGGCCCAGCCGCCCGCCGCGAACGTCCCCCCGGTCGCGGTGCACGACGTGCTGGCCAAGGCGCCTCCCAGCGCGCTGCCCTACACCGGCGGGCCGATCGGCACGCTCCTCTTCCTCGCCGCCATCGCGCTGACGGCCGGGACCGCGGCCGTCGTGGTCGCGCGCCCGAAGGCCCGCATCGGGTCCTGAACCGGCCCTGAACCGCCGTCCGCGGGGCGTCGTCCGTACGAGGCCGGCGCCCCGCTGGGCTCTCTACGCGGGTTCCGCCTCGTGCGCGCCCGGCGGGCCGGTGCCTTCCGGCGCATCCGCCCGGCCGCGACGCTCCGGCCACGCGTTCGCTCACCGACGCCGGCACCCGGTGTCTCCGTCCGGCCCGCTTACGTCCGGCCCGTCCGGCCCGCTTACGTCCGGCCCGTGCGGCCGGTCATCCGGCAGCGCCCCTCGATCAGGACTCGCCGGGGGACCGGACGTTCGGCATCGCCGACGGCGAGCGCCGTGCCTGATGCTGCTGCTCCCGCGCCGCCCGGCCGCCGCACCCGCGGAACCCGTGAAGGCCACCGCGGCGGACACCCTTCCGTCAGTAGTCGAGGGGGACGGCACCGCCACTGAGGCGCTCGACGACCGCGCCCAGGTCCTCGGCGCGGATCAGCGCGCCGCGCAGCCCGTACACGACGGCGGCGCCCTCGAACCGCTCGGCGGTCCGCCGCAGCCGCTCGGCCTTCTGCGCGTCGCCGTGCGCCAGGTCGTCCGCGTCGGCCACGTCGACCATGAGGTACGGCCGGGCGCCCTTGTCCGCCACGCGCAGCCGCGCCACGCGGTCCCACGGCACGAACACGTCGTACCCCCGGCGCGCGAACACGCGGAGCCGCACGCCGGCGGCCGTGAAGACGGGCGGGTTGCGCAGCAGCCGGAACTCCGACCGGGCGATCACCGCCATCACCGCGGCCGTGCCCAGCAGCCCCAGCGCGAGCAACGGGAAGAACACGTACATCGGCACGATCGCCGCGTCGCGAGCCACCCGGCCCGCCGCAACCAGCAGATACGCGACCATGACAAAGACGAACACCGCACCCGCGGCCGATACGGCGGCCACGGTCGCGGTGAGGTACGCGGGCGCGGCGGCGACGGGAACCCGGAAGTCGCTGTTCTCCTCCACTGCGGGAGCGTAACCACATACCGCCCGCCACGGCCACGACTTCGGCCGAGCGTCGCGCCCCCGGCCGCCCCCGCACCGCCACGACGGTGGCGGCCGCGTGCGCACCGGGGGCCTATCAGGTCTTCTCGAGGTATTCGACGCGGTCCTCGTCGATGAGGGCGGCCAGCTCGGCGGCGAGAGCCGGATGGCCGGCCAGGTCCGGGTCCTGCTCGACGAGCGCGGTGGCCTCGGCGCGCGCCGCCCTGATGATGTCTTCGTCGCGGAGCAGGGTGAGCAGCCGGAGGCTGGAACGCCGTCCGGACTGGCTCTCGCCGAGCACGTCGCCCTCCCGGCGCTGCTCCAGGTCGAGCCGGGACAGCTCGAAGCCGTCCAGGGTGGAGGCGACCGCGGCGAGGCGTTCGCGGGCCTTGGAGCCCTCATCGGCGTCGGTGACGAGCAGGCACAGACCCGGGTGGCGGCCCCGGCCGACCCGTCCGCGGAGCTGGTGGAGCTGGGACACGCCGAACCGGTCGGCGTCCATCACGGCCATGACCGTGGCATTGGGCACGTCGACGCCGACCTCGATCACGGTGGTGGCGACCAGCACGTCGATCTCGCCGGCCGCGAAACGCCGCATGACCGCGTCTTTCTCGTCGGGGGGCAGGCGGCCGTGCAGGACCCCGATGCGCAGGCCGTGCAGCGGCCCCTCGCCGAGCTTCGGCGCGACGTCGAGCACGGCCAGCGGCGGACGCCGCCCCTCCTCCTGCTCCCCCCGGCCGCCGGACGGGTCGTCTTCGTCGCCCTCGGCCTCGCCGATGCGGGGGCACACGACGTACGCCTGCCGCCCCTGCGCGACCTCCTCGCGGATGCGCTCCCACGTCCGGTCCCAGTACGCGCGGTTGGCCGACGGGACGACGTGGGTGGCGATCGGCGACCGGCCGGCCGGGAGCTGGGTCAGCGCGGATGTGTCGAGGTCGCCGTAGACGGTCATCGCGACCGTGCGCGGGATCGGCGTCGCCGTCATGACCAGCACGTGCGGCCGGCCCCCGGCGGCCTTCTCGCGCAGCGCGTCGCGCTGCTCCACGCCGAAGCGGTGCTGCTCGTCGATGACGACCAGGCCCAGTTCGGCGAACTGCACGTGCTCCTGCAGCAGGGCGTGCGTGCCCACGACGATGCCGGCCGCGCCGGAGGCGGCGTCGAGCAGGCCCTCGCGACGGGCCTTGGCCCCCTGCGAGCCGGTCAGCAACGCCACCCGCGTGGCGCGGTCGGGCGCGTCGGCGCCCAGCAGGGTGCCGGCCTGCGCGAGCGGGCCCAGCATCGTCACGATCGAGCGATGGTGCTGTTGGGCCAGCACCTCGGTCGGCGCGAGCAGCGCCGCCTGGCCCCCCGCGTCGACGACCTGGAGCATGGCGCGCAGGCCAACGATCGTCTTGCCGGCGCCGACGTCGCCCTGCAGGAGCCGGTGCATCGGGTGGTCGCGGGCGAGGTCGGCGGCGATCTCCTCGCCGATGGCGCGCTGCCCCTCGGTCAGCGCGAACGGCAGCCGCCGGTCGAACTCGGCCAGCAGGCCGTCGTCGCGCCGTGGCCGGGGGGTTGCGGGCAGTGCCACGGCCGCGCGCCGCCGTTGCGCCAGCGCGACCTGGAGGACGAACGCCTCGTCCCACTTCAGCCGCCTGCGGGCGCGGCCGGCCTCGGCCATGTCGGCGGGCCGGTGGATGCCCTCGTACGCCTCGGCCAGCCCGACCAGGCCGTGCCGCCGGCGCACGTCGTCGGGCAGCCAGTCGGCGCCGACGTCGACGGTGTCGAGCGCGACCCGCACGCAGTCGCCGATCTGCCAGGACGTCAGCCCCTTCGTCGCCGGGTACACCGGGATCAGCTCCTCGGCGAACTCGCGGGCCGCGTCGGCGCCCGCCCGGGCGCTCACGGTCTTGTACTCCGGATGCACGAGCTGGCACTTGACCGACCGGCCGGAACGGAAGTACGACACCTTCCCGGCGAACAGCCCGCGGGTGCCCGGCGGCAGCTCGCGCTCGGGCACGCGCGCCCCGTTGCCGAAGAACGTCAGGGTCAGGCGCCCCCGCCCGTCGGTGACGGTCACTTCCAGGATGTAGCCGGGTCTCTTGGTGATGCGGCGTCCCTGGACCTTCTCGACCTCCGCCAGCACGGTGACGTACTCGCCTTCCACGAGCCCGGCCAGGTCGGTCAGCTCGCCGCGCCGGGCGTACCGGCGCGGGTAGTGGCGCAGCAGGTCGCCCGCCGTATGCAGGTCGAGCGCGGCGAGCTTCTTGGCCGCCTTGGACCCCACGACCTTGACCAGCGGCGCGTCGAGAGTCGTCACCCGACCAGTTTTACCGGCTCGCCACGATGGATGTACGGGACCGCCGCCACCCCATGCCCGGCTTCGATCGCCGTACCCGCGTCGTCGGTGTGCACGTGGACGTTCCACTGCCGCTCGCCGCCGGCCACGACGAGCGAGTCGCCGATCCGGTCGAGCTCGGCCCGGAGCTTGTCGACCCCGGCGGCGTCCGTGTCGAGGAGGTACATGACCCCCGGACCGGCCCGCGCCCAGCGCGCACTCGGCCACGTCGCGGCTGCGCGGCGGCACCGCGTACGTCTCGGGGGAGCTCCTCGCCGACCACGGCGGCCAGCGCGTCGAGGATCACGCACAGCCCTGCCGCGCCGGCGTCCACCACGCCGTTGCGGGCGAGCACGTCCAGGTGCGCGGGGCGTCTCCCGGAGCGCGGCGCGCCCGTACAGGAACACCGGCGACCCGACGAATCCCCCATCCCCGCAGCACCGCGCCACGTCGGATATCCCGGACCGGCACTGGCGGGACCACCGGTGGGACGATGGGCGGCCCGTTCCTCTCGTGGAGTGCCGGGCGGCGCGTTCGGACGGCTCGATTCGCCTCGCCGCCCGGGTCTCGGCTACCCTTGACAGCGGTCCCCGTCGGGGACCCTTTTGACGAACGCCCGAACGCCGGGCTTCCCTTCCACATACTTGGAGCGCATCCCATGGCTTCCGTCTGCGAGATCTGCGGTAAGGGGCCGGGGTTCGGCATGCGCGTCTCTCACTCGCACCGCCGCACCCCTCGCCGCTGGAACCCGAACATCCAGCGGGTGCGAGCGGTCGTCGGCCGTACCACCAAGCGGATCAACGTCTGCACCTCCTGCATCAAGGCCGGCAAGGTCACCCGGCCCGCGGCCCGCTGACGACCTTCGAGCGCCGTCCACAGCGCCGTTTCGATCCGCTCTCACCGGGCAAACGATCGGCCGGTCCGCAGGGACCGGCCGATCGGCTTTCCCCACCATTCCGAGGCGGGTGAGCCGCTGACGAACGGCCCGGCGCAGCCGCGTCAGGCGTTCGGCGCCTTTCTGTCGCCAAGAACGGCGCGCAGGACACCGAGCCAATTCTCCTTGGCGAAATGACTGAGCGGAGAGGTGTCGAAGACTAAGACGCTCGATTCGTGGCACGTCGTCATACGTACTGCCAGATTTCGCTTTCGGCCCGCCTCGGGAGCGTGGGCAACGCCTCCTCATCCCACGTGCCGAGCAGAAGGTCCAGCGCACGTGCCGCGGAAATCGTCTCGCTCCGATAGAGGTTCAGGACCGCCCGCTCGTACACGCGCGACAAGGAAGGCGGCGCCAGTTCGTCGGCGACCACGAGATCGTAATCCACGATGTCGGCGCGTGTGGTCCGGAACGTACGCACTCTCGCGGCGTCCGCACCGTCGACGAGCCCTAGTTCGCTCAGCCGGCGCGCGAGCGTCGCCATGTCGACGCGGTAGGAGCTGCCGAGCCGGATCGCGGCCGCCCGCAGGTCGGCCTCGCCACCGAGGAGGTCCGACCAGTCGCGCATCAGCGAGTCCTTGGGCAGCAGCAGCAGCGCACGCGCGTAGTAGTCGAGGATGCCTTCCCTCTGCCCGGCGTCCTGCTGTTCGGCGATCCGCCAATCCACGGTGTACTCGTCGGCCACGAGGTAATGGCCGAGTTCGTGGACGAGGTCGAGCCGCGGTGTGCCGATGGCCTGGATCCGCATGTCGCGCACGGCCCGGCGCGGTATCAGGGGCGAAAGACGGCGGTGCGGAACCGCCAGGCGTGGTCGACGGGGCCGATGCCGGCGCCGAGCGGGAAGCCGTGTGCGATGGCGCCGGTGACGTACTCCTTCGCCCGGCCCACCGCGGTGACGACGTCATCGCCGCGGGCGAGGTGCGCGGCGATGGCGGAGGCGAGCGTGCAGCCGGTGCCGTGGGTGTGCATGTTGTCGAGCCGCGGAGCGGTGAAGCGGTGCTCGGTGGTTCCGTCGAACAGCAGGTCGACGGGGTCGCCGGGCAGGTGGCCGCCCTTGATCAGCACCCATTCGGGGCCGAGCGCCTTGACCGCCTCGGCCGCCGCGCGCAGCTTCGCCTCGTCGTCCACCTTGACGCCGGTGAGCTGCTCGACCTCCCACAGGTTGGGCGTGACGACGGTGGCGACCGGCAGCAGCGACGTGCGGACCGCACCGACCGCGTCGGGCGCCAGCAGCGGGTCGCCGTGCTTGGACACCCCGACCGGATCGACGACGACCGGCACCTCGACGCCGGCCAGGACCTCCGCCACCGTCTCGACCAGGACGGCCGAGGCGAGCATGCCCGTCTTGATCGCCTGGGCGCCGATGTCGGACAGCACCGAGTCAAGCTGGGCGCGCACGGCCTCCGGCGGCAGCTCCCAGTACCCCTGGACGCCGACGGAGTTCTGCGCCGTGACGGCGGCGACGACGCTCATGCCGTGCACGCCGAGCGCCAGCATCGTCTTCAGATCGGCCTGGATGCCGGCGCCGCCTCCGGAGTCGGAGCCGGCGATCGTCAGGGCCCGGGGCGGAGTGCTCATGCGCTCCAGCCTACGATCAACAGGTCTTGCCGTTGAACTGGCACAGGTACGGGGTGCGGGCGGTGCCGTGCGCGATGAACGTGACGTGGACGACCTGGCCCGGCGCGATCGACGAGCGGCCGGGGAGGTTGCGCACGATGGTGGTGAGGCCGGAGTGGGCGAGCACCGCCCCCGACACGCGCGTCACCCTGGTGTTCGCATACCGGAACGCGAGCGTCCAGCCGGTGACCGTGGCGGTGCCGCGGTTGACCAGCGTCGCCTCGCCGTGGAAACCCGTCGTGCCGACCAGGGTGCGGCGGAACGTCACCGCCACGGGCGACCGCGCGGTGCCGCGGCTCGCGCGACCGCGCGTCAGCGCGTTTCCGCCACCATGCCCGGCGTCCGTCGGGACAATGCCGCTCACCGGAGGCTCCGAGGGCGGGCTGCCACCGGCGAAGTTCAGTGAGATCTGCTTGGTGCTGACCGCGGAGACGATCGCACCGATCGCCAGGAGACCGGTGACCGTCGGCAGGAGCGGCACCTTGCCGAGCCACCGGTCCCGGCCAGGGCGGATGCCATCTTCATCCGCGACCTCGCCGCGCTCCGGCTTCCTGGTATGTCGTCCCATCCCGTCCCTCTCCGGTCTCGGGATGTATACCAAAAGCACACGAGTCATGCCTACCAGATCCGGATGCGGACAGGGACTGGTCCCCTCCCCGCTACCGGAAATGGTCCCAGCCGCCGGCGGCGTACGGGCGGCCGTCGACCAGCACGTCGCCCGGCCCCGGAACCACCCGCCCGATGGTGCGCCACTCGCCGGGAAGCGCGGTGCCCTGCGGAAACGTGGCCGCGAAGGCGTGGTCGTCGCCGCCGGTGAGCGCCAGGCGCCGGCCGTCCGGAACCGGCGGCGCCGGCACCGCCGCGCTGTCGATCGCGATCCGTACCCCGCCGGCCTCCGCGATGTGACCGAGGTCCTGCACGAGGCCGTCACTCACATCGAGCATCGCGGTCGCGCCCAAGGCGCGGGCACCGAGGGCGGCGGCGTACGGCGGGAGCGGGCGCCGGTGCGCGGCGACGAGCTCGGCCGGCTCGCCGAGGCCGCGGGCGAGCAGGTCGAGGCCGGCCGCGGCGTGGCCGAGCCGCCCGGCGACGGCCACCACGTCGCCGGGACGCGCGCCGGACCGGGTCAGCGCGGGGCCGTCGAGGGCGCCCAGCGCGGTGATCGCCAGCAGCACGGACTCGCCGCGGACGACGTCGCCGCCCGCCACCGCCGCGCCGACCTGCGCGCACTCGTCGCGCAGGCCGTCGCACAGCGCGTCGACCCAGTCGAGACGGGTCTCCGGCGGGACGCCGAAGCCGAACAGCAGGGCCGTCGGCCGTGCGCCCATCGCCACGACGTCGGCGAGGTTCTGCGCCGCCGCCTTGCGCCCGATGTCGTACGGCGGCGACCAGTCGCGGCGGAAGTGCCGGCCTTCGAGCAGGAGATCGGTCGTGGCGACCACCCGGCCGCCGGTGATCCGCACGATCGCGGCGTCGTCGCCCGGCCCCAGCTCGACCTGGGGTGCCGCGCCGAGCCGCCCGGCGATACGCGCGATGAGCCCGAACTCTCCGAGATCGCCGACGCTGATAACCCACCTCCGATGAAGACACGATACGGTTACCGCCTGACGGCAGTCACAGGGAGGACGTGATGGTGCAGGCCTACATCCTCATCCAGACCGAGGTCGGCAAGGCTGCCGACGTGGCCGGCGAGATCTCCGGCATCCCGGGTGTCACCCTCGCCGAGGACGTGACCGGACCCTACGACGTCATCGTCCGCGCCGAAGCCAACAACGTCGACGAGCTGGGCAAGCTCGTCGTCGCGCAGATCCAGTCGGTCGAGGGGATCACGCGCACGCTGACCTGCCCCATCGTCCACATCTGACGCCGTGCCCTCCCTGCCGCCGGTCCGCGCATTGAGCGTCTCAGGCGGCCGGGCCGTTGCGGAACGCGCAACGACGGCGCTCGCCGGGCCGGCACCCATTGTCACCGCGCACGCCGGCACCCCGCACGCCGGGCCGAGGTGCGGGACGGCCGGTGCCGTCGGGCACCCGGGCACCGGGCGCGGGCGGCTTCGGCCGCCGGCAGTGCTCGTCGCGGCCGCCGCCCTCGCGCCGGTCCTCGCGGTGGCCGGATGCGGGGCCGGCGCGGTGGAGGCACCGGTGCCCAGGCCGCCGGCGTCCGTGGCACGGCTGTGCGACGGGCTGCGCGCCCGGTTGCCGCAGCGGTTGCACGGGCAGTCGCGGCGGGCGACGACGCCGCGCTCCCCGCTGGTGACCGCATGGGGATCGCCGGCGATCGTGGTGCGCTGCGGCGTGCCGCGCCCGTCCGGGCTGAAGAAGACGTCCGAGCTCGCCGTGCTGGACGGCGTCTCGTGGCTGGCGCTGCCGCCCGACCGTCCCGTGACCTTCACCGCCGTCGGCCGCCGCGCGTACGTCGAGGTGACCGTGCCACCGAAGTACACCCCGCAGGGCGACGTCCTGATCGAGCTGGCCGCCCCGATCAAGGCGGCGATCCCGGCCAACCCCGACGCCTCCCTCTGACGCCGCATCCCCGGGCCGTCCGGCCGCGGGTCGTTCTCGGAGCGGAGGAGGCACGGCCGCCGAGGTCAGCGGCTGAGGCGGCGGGCGCCGATGATCACATGATTCCGGGCGGCCCGCATCGTGCGAACCGGCCGCTCCGGGCACGGCCGCGGCCCGTGCCGCGGTGGCGGCTCACCCGGTCTCCCCATCTCCATGGCGGCGGGGCGGCTCGCGGCCGGGCGGCTGGGGCGGGCTTGGCATCGACGGCACGGGCGGGAGGGCCGCCTCCACCGCGCCGCCGTCGATGCGCACCGGCCGGCCGTGGTGGGTGATCTCCAGCGGCTCGCCGGCGAGCAGTTCGTAGACCGCCCGTCCGGCGGTGATGGTGACCTTCAGCCGCCGGCCGCGAAAGCGTATGCGGAACGTCAGCTTCGTGATGCCGGGCGGCAGCCGGGGCGCGAACGACAGCGTCGCCGCCCGCTGCCGCATGCCGGCGAACCCTGCGACCAGCGCGATCCACGCGCCGGCGAGCGCGGCGATGTGCAGCCCGTCACGGGTGTTGTGCTCCAGGTCGCGCAGGTCCATCAGCGACGCCTCGCCCAGGTAGTCGTGGGCCAGATCCAGGTGCCCGGTCTCGGCGGCCAGCACCGACTGAATCGCGGCGGACAGCGACGAGTCGCGGACGGTCAGCCCCTCGTAGTAGATGAAGTTACGGACCTTCTCGTCGTGACTGAACGCGTCGCCGCGCAGGTACATCGCCAGCACGAGGTCGGCCTGCTTGACGACCTGCTTGCGGTAGATGTCGAAGTACGGATAGTGCATCATCAGCGGGTACGCGTCGGGTGGGGTGCGCTCGAAGTCCCAGCGCGCGTGGTCGGTGAAGCCCTCGTGCTGCGGATGCACCTGAAGACGCTCGTCATAGGGGATCAGCACGGCCGCGGCGGCGTCCCGCCAGGCGGCCGCCTCCTCCTCGGTGACGCCGAGCCGCTCGGCCTCGCCAGGGTGCGACTCGGCCAGGTCGGCGGCGACCTGCAGGTTCTGCTGCGCCATCAGGTTCGTGTAGACGTTGTTGTCCTTGACGGCGCTGTACTCGTCGGGGCCGGTGACGCCGTCGATGCGGAACCGCCCCACCGCGTCGTGGTGGCCGAGGCTGTGCCACAGCCGGGCGGTCGCCACGAGAATGTCGAGGCCGACGCCACGGGCGAAATCCTCGTCGCCGGTGGCGTCGAGGTAGCGGATGACGGCGTCGGCGATGTCGGCGTTGATGTGGAACGCCGCCGCGCCCGCCGGCCAGTACCCGGAGCACTCCTGCCCGCCGATCGTGCGCCAGGGGAACGCGGCGCCATGCAGCCCGAGCATGGTGGCCCGCTCCTTGGCCTGGTCGAGCGTGGAGTGCCGCCAGCGCAGGGCGTCGGCGGCGGCGTGCGGGCGGGTGTAGGTCAGCAGCGGCAGCACGAACGTCTCGGTGTCCCAGAACGTGTGCCCGTCGTAGCCGGGGCCGGTGAGGCCCTTGGCCGGGATGGGACGGCGCTCGGCGCGGGCGCCGGCCTGCAGCACGTGGAACAGGCCGAACCGCACGGCCTGCTGCACCTCCGCGTCGCCCTCCACCTCGACGTCGGCGCCGGCCCAGAAGTCGTCGAGGTATTCGCGCTGTTCCTGGAGCAGCCCGTCCCAGCCCGACAGCCGCGCGGCGGCCATCGCGGCGATCACCTGGTCGTGCACGGCGGGCCGGGACCGCCGGCCCGACCAGCCGTAGGTGAAGTACTTGACGATGCACAGCCGCTGCCCGGGCTTGAGCCTCGTTGCGACCGTGGTCCGGCCGACGTCTCCGGCGCAGTCGGTGGTGACGGTTCCATCGGGCAAGTCGATCTCGTGCTGCATCGCGGCCCCGACCCGGAGCCCGCTCCTGCGGGTGCGGTGCACCATGATCACCTTGTCGCCGGCGGCGACGCTCTCCTCGGCGACCAGCGGCGACTCGAGCCGTTCCGACGCGCGTGGGTCGCGGCCCTGGTCGGGCAGCGACTCGTTGGCGACGAGCTCCGACTGGACGACGACGCGCACGGGCCGGTCGACCGGCTCGACCTCGTACCGGATGGCGGCGACGGCCCGCTGCACCAGCGAGACGAGCCGGACGGAGCGGACCCGCACCGAGTCGCCCGCCGGGGAGGTCCACTCGGCCTCGCGGGTGAGCGTGCCGGCCCGGAAGTCCAGCACGCGCTCGTGGAAGCGCAGCTCGCCGTACCGGACGTCGAACGGCTCGTCCTCGACGAGCAGCCGGATCAGCTTGCCGTTGGTGACGTTGATGACGGTCTGCCCCGACTCGGGATAGCCGTAGCCGGCCTCCGCGTACGGCAGCGTGCGCAGCTCGTACACCGAGTTGAGGTACGTGCCGGGCAGGCCGTGCGGCTCGCCCTCGTCGAGGTTTCCGCGCAGGCCGATGTGCCCGTTGGACAGCGCGAACACCGACTCGCTCTGCGCGAGCAGGTCGAGGTTCAGGCCCTGCTCGCGCACGTACCACGGCTCGACCGTGTAGGCGGACTGGCGGATCACGCGCGCCCCCGTTCCCCGTCGCCCGGACGGCCGCCCGCGCCATCGTCCGCACGGGCGTCGGCGCCTTCACCCGTGCCGTAGCCCGGCAGCAGCTCGGACAGGTCACGTACGACGACGTCGGCGCCGTGCTCCTTCAGCGCGGCGGCCTGGTCGACGCGGTCGACGCCGACGACGAACCCGAAGCCGCCGGCCCGTCCGGCCTCGACCCCGGCGAGCGCGTCCTCGAACACGACCGCGCGCTCGGCCGGCACGCCGAGGGCACCGGCGCCGGCGAGGAACATGTCGGGCGCGGGCTTGCCGGGCAGGCCGCGCTCCTTCGCCGTGTGCCCGTCGATCCGCGCGTCGAACAGGTCGGTGATGCCGGCCGCGTCGAGCACCTGCCGGGTGTTGGCACTGGAGGAGACGACCGCGGTGGCCAGCCCGGCCGCCCGGACGGCCCGCACGTAGCGCACCGACCCCTCGTACACCTCGACGCCGTCCTCGGCGAGCTTGCGCAGGACGAGGTCGTTCTTGCGGTTGCTCAGCCCCTGGATCGTCGGCGTGCCCGGCGGGTCGCCCGCGTCGCCCTCCGGCAGAAGGATGCCACGGGACTCCAGGAACGACCGGGTGCCGTCCTCTCGCTTCTTCCCGTCGACGTACCGCTCGTAGTCGGCGACCGCGTCGAAGGGCCGGAAGGACGGCCCCTCACGCTCGCGGAGGAACACGTCGAACATCTCCTTCCAGGCGGCGGCGTGCACCTTCGCGGTCTGCGTCAGCACACCGTCCAGGTCGAACAGGCACGCCGTCACGGTGTCCGGCAGGCCGAGCATGGCACCTCCAGCGATCGGTGACGACACATGCCTACCCGATCACAGCGAGATGTCGCCCCTGGTCGCGGGGTCCGGGGACACCGCCGGGTTGCGGCGTGCTGCCGCGCTCCCGCGCCCGGCCGCTCGCCTTCCCGCCCCCCGGTCCGCCGCCGATCAGGCGGGCAGGCCGACGGCCCGCTCGCCCGTGCGCCGCTGCTGGATGATGACCGCGACGACCAGGAGCGCGCCCTGGGCGACGTTCTGCCAGAAGGTGTTGACACCGACGACGTTGAGGCCGTTGTTGAGCGCGCCGAGCAGCACCACCGCCAGGAGCGTGCCGCCGACGCCGCCCTTGCCGCCCTTCAGCGCGCAGCCGCCGAGCGCCGCCGCCGTGATCGACTGCAGCTCCAGGCCCTCGCTGCCGCTGGTCGGCTGCCCCGAGCCGGTACGGGCGGTCAGGATGATGCCGGCGAACGCCGAGACGATGCCGGCCAGCGCGTACACGGCGATCAGGTATTTGTTGATGTTGATGCCGGCCAGGCGGGCGGCCGTGTCGTTGCCGCCGATCGCGTACAGGTTGCGGCCGATGTCGGTGTACTTGAGCATGAGGTGCACGAGCAGCGCGACGACGATCAGGATCCACACCTGCACGGGGATGCCGGCGATGCTGCCGCGGGAGACGAAGATGAACACGTCGTCGCCGAGCACGAAGCCCTGCGCGCGGCCGCCGGAGATCAGCTGGGCGACGCCCTTGTAGGCGGCCAGCGTGGCCAGCGTCGCGATCACCGGGTTGACCCGCCCGTAGACGATGACGAGGCCGTTGACGACGCCGGCGACGATGCCGACGCCGACTGCGGCCGCCATGCCCAGCAGCGGATTGTGGCCGGTGGACATGAACGCCATGGCGGAGATGACCGAGGCGACGCCGGCCTGGGAGCCGACGGAGATGTCCATGGCGCCGCAGATGATGACGACGGTCTGCACGACGGAGAGCAGGCCGGCGACGGTGACCGCCTCGCCGATCACCTGGACGTTCTCCCACGTCAGGTAGCCGGAGTTCAGGAACGTGAACAGGACGACCACGACGATGAGCGCGCCGATGAGGCTGAGGTTCTGCGGGCCGACGAAGACCAGCACCCGGCGGCTCCAGTGCGGCCGGCCCTCCGAGGGCTCCTGCGGTTCCGCCTGGCCGGCGGAGATCGTGGGCTGCTGGGTCACTGCTGTCCTCCAGGTCCGGACATTGTCAGGTCCTCGGCCATGGCGAGGGCGAGAACGGATTCTTCGGTGGCCTCGGCTCGGTCGAGCTCCCCGGTGACGTGGCCGTTCTGCATCACGACGATCCGGTCGGCCAGCCCGAGCACCTCCGGGAGCTCGGAGGAGATCACCAGGATGGCCACGCCGGAGCGGGCCAGGTCGTCGATGAGGTGGTAGATCTCGGCCTTGGCGCCGACGTCGATGCCGCGGGTCGGCTCGTCCAGGATCAGCACCTTCGGCTTGCGGGCCAGCCAGCGCGCCAGCACGACCTTCTGCTGGTTGCCGCCGGACAGCTTGCGCACCTCGTGCTCGATGTCCGGGGTGCGGACGTTCAGCCGGTCGACGTACTCACGGGCCAGCCGGCGTTCCTCGGCGCGGCGCACGAACCGCAGCCGCCGCAGGCGGTCGAGCACGACTAGGGAGATGTTGTCGCGCACCGAGCGTTCGAGCAGCAGCGCCTGGGCCTTGCGCTCCTCAGGTGCGTAGCCCATGCCGGCCCGCACGGCGTCGCCCGGCCGGCGCAGCCGCACCGGGCGGCCCTCGACGCGCACCTGGCCGGAGCGGAGCGGCAGGTCGCCGACGAGCGCGCCGGCCAGCTCGGAGCGGCCGGCGCCGACCAGCCCGGCCAGCGCGACGACCTCACCCGCCCGTACGGTGAGGCTGACGTCGCGCACGTCGTCGGTGGTGACCGAGTCGACCTCGAGCACGACGCGGTCGGTGGCGCTGTGCTCGCGGGCGAACATCGCCGACAGGTCGCGGCCGACCATCATCCGCACGATCTCGTTCTCATCGGTGGCGGCGGCCTCGCGCACGCCGACCAGCCCGCCGTCGCGCAGCACGGCGATCCGGTCGGCGACGCGGAAGATCTCCTGCATCCGGTGGGAGACGTAGATGACCGCCAGGCCCTGCTCGCGCAGCCGCCGGATCAGCGTGAAGAGCGCCTCGACCTCGTTCTCCGACAGCGACGACGTCGGCTCGTCGAACGCGATGACTTTGGCGTCGGTGGTGAGCGCGCGCAGGATCTCCACGAGCTGCCGCTGGGCGGCGGTCAGGTGCGAGCCGAGCGCGTCGGGGTCGAGGACCCGGCCGAAGCCCAGGCGTTCGAGGTCGGCGCGGATCCGGGCGCGCAGGGCGCGCCGGTCGAGGGCGCGGCCCGCGCGGCGCGGCAGCGCGCCGAGGTAGACGTTCTCGGCGACCGACACGTGCGGCACGATCTCCGGCTCCTGCGGGATCACGCGGATGCCGGCCCGCCGGGCGTCGGCCGGGGCGTGCAGCCGCAGCGGCGCGCCGCCGAGGACGACCTCGCCCTCGTCGGGCAGATAGTCGCCATTGATGATCTTGATGAGGGTGGACTTGCCGGCCCCGTTCTCGCCCATCAGCGCCGTCACGGTGCCTCCGGGGAAGTCCAGCGAGACGTCGTTCAGGGCGCGCACCCCGGCGAACCGCCTGGTGATGCCCACGACGCTCAGCCGCGTCACGGCCTTCCCCTCCCCGGCGCCATGGCCGGGCGCGCGGCCATCATGCTCGTCCTGCTCGGCCATGGCGTTCCTCCCGTGGGTTCGGGCGGGGCGGCCGGCGGCCGCCCCGCGTGCTGGTCAGGTGCAGGTGATCCGGGCGTCCGCCCAGTCGGCGTGGTCGCTGTTGGTGCCGTCGCCGCCGTCGGTGACGATGAGGCGGACGAACTGGGCGCCGGAGACGTCGGCGGTCAGGTGCTTCGCCGGGTCGGCGGTGGTCAGCAGGCCGCTGTCGGCGACCTTCGTGCCGTCCGCCCAGATCTCGAAGGTGACCGAGCCGTTGGCGGTCTTCTCGTCGTCCACGCCGACGTCCGTGGACACCGACGCGCACTTCTTCGCCGCGTAGTACTCGATCGAGCTGGGCGCGTGCGCGCCGAGGCCCTTCTTGTAGACGACCCCGTTGATGGTGATCGGGTGGCCGTCACCGGCCGCGGTCTCGCCGTTGCTGGTGTCCTTCTCGACCGGTCCCCAGCCGTTGGTGGCGCGCACCCACGTCAGGTCGCTGAGGTAGGAGGTGCCGGACGGCGGCGGGGCGAGCGTGAGCACGGTGACCTGGACGGTGGACGTGGCGGACGCGCCCGCGTAGGTCGCCGTCGCGGTCAGGTCGTAGGTGCCCGGCGCGGTTCCGGCGGGCGGCGTCACGGCCCACCTGGTGATCAGCGACCGGTTCGTGCGCAGCGCCGGCGCACGGCGCGGCGACGTGGCCGCGACCGTCCAGCCGTCCGGGGCGGTCAGCCGAGCGCGGACGTGCAGCGCGGGCAGCCGGCCGGCGTTGCTGACGGTCGTGGTGACCTGGGCGGCGTCGCCCGGCTGCATGATCGGCAGCGCGCCCGGATAGGCGACGGGGACGCCGATGCCGGCGTCGACGGCCGGCGGGTGCAGCGCCCACGTGCGGCTCGTCCCGACCCGCAGCATCACGGTGCCGTGCGCGGGCACGGTCGCGGCGAGCGTCCCGGCGGTCTCCCGGGTGGTGTGCGCCCACAGGTCGCGGACGGTGTAGGCGGGCGCGGCCGGCAGTCCGGCCGCGGCGGCCGTGGTGGCGATCCGCTGCGGGGAGTCGGACTCGTTGAACAGCGCCACCGCGCGGTCGCCGTTCGCCAGCGGCTTGACGAACACGTCGCGGCCGCCGTCGGTGCTGATCGGGGCGCCCTGCACGCCCAGCCTGTCCTGGTCGACGGCGATGACCTCCCTGTTCGTGAGGATCTTCATCGTCTCGGCCGAGGCCTTGCGCAGGTCGGTGCCGATGAGCAGCGGGGCCGCCATCTCCGCCCAGAGGCTGAAGTGCGACCTGTACTCGGTGTCGGTCATGCCGCCGTTGCCGACCTCGAGCATGTCGGGGTCGTTCCAGTGGCCCGGCCCGGCGTACTGGGCGAGGACCATGTTCTGGTGCACGATCGACAGCATCGAGGAGTAGCTGTCGGAGATGTCGCCGGTGGTACGCCAGGAGTTGCCGACGTCCTTGGCCCACAGCCACGGCTTGTTGGAGCCCCACTCGCAGATGGAGTAGAGGATCGGGCGGCCGGTGGCGAGCAGTGCGTCGCGCATCGCGGTGTAGCGCTGGACCGCGTCGACGCCCTGGTTGTTGCAGTTGTCGTACTTGAGATAGTCGACGCCCCAGGAGGCGAACGTCCGGGCGTCCTGCTGCTCGTGGCCGAGCGAGCCGGGCATGGTCCCCGCGCAGGTCCACGTGCCTGCGCTGGTGTAGATGCCCAGCTTCAGGCCCTTGGAGTGCACGTAGTCGGCGAGCGCCTTGATGCCGTGCGGGAACCGCGCCGGGTCGGGGACGTAGTCGCCGTTCGCGTCGCGGTCGTGCGCGGCCCAGCAGTCGTCCAGGTTGACGTACTGGTAGCCGGCGTCCTTCAGGCCGGAGGACACGAACAGGTCGGCGATGGCCTTGACCATGTCCTCATTGAAGTCCGCGCCGCAGTGGGTGGCGTTCCAGTTGTTGAAACCCATCTGCGGCGTCAGGGCCAAGCCGTTGTCGAGCGCGGCCGCCGGCGGGGCGGTGGCGAGGGCGAGCGCCACGAGACCCGCGGCGCCCACGGCGAGGGAGACGAGGACGGATAGGAGGGAACGGGCGGTGCGCATGGGGTTCTCCTCTGGGTGGGGGATGTGCGCACATCGGGGACGGCACGGCATGGCATGGCGGTGCCGGGCCGTCCGTCGCGGACCGGCGGGGCCGCGGAGGGCGTCCCGCCGGTCACGTTCAGCGGATCAGGTGCACTTCACGCCGGCCTGCTGCCAGTTCGTGGGGTCGACCATCTTGGTCGGCGCGAAGGCCTCCTGCGGCATCGGCTTGCCGTTGCGGATCTGGTCGACGATCGTCTGCACGGCCAGGCCGCCGACGTCGTAGCCGTTGATGAACAGCGCGGCCCTCATGCCGCTCTGCTTGCCCGAGCCCCAGTCCTTGCAGGCCAGGTACGCGCCGAGGCCGATGCCGTCGATGTCGGCGGCCTTGTAGCCGGCGTTCTGGATCGCGTTGACCGCGCCGGAGACGTTCTCGTCGTTGCAGCCAACGACCACCCAGTGCTTGACCGAGCGGTGGCCGGAGACCACGGCCGCGGTCTTGGACTGCGCGTCGGGCGGCGTGTTGTCGGTGCCGACCTTGAGCACCTGCACCTTCGTGCCGGTGGCCTGCTCGAACGCGGCCTGCGCGGCGACGACGCGGTCGGTGCAGACGGTCACGTCCTGCTTCCAAGCCTCGATCATCGCGGTGTCGGCCGGCTTCCAGCCCGCCTTCTTGAACTCCTCGCCGGCACGCCGGCCCACCTGGGTGCCCATCTGGGTGCCGGAGAAGCCGACGCGCGGGACCAGGTCCTGCTTGGCGCACTTGGACGGGTCGGTGCCGGTCTTGCAGATCTGGTCGTCGCTGGACAGCAGCGTGACGTGGGCCGCCGCGGCGGTCTGCACGATCTGCGGGCCGACGGCCGGGTCCGGCGGGACGATGATCACGCCGTTGACCTTCTGCGCGATCGCCGCCTGGGTCTCCGACACCGCCTTGTTGGTGTCGTTGCCGAGGTTGACGACCTTGACGGTGACGTCGCCGAGCCGCTTGGCCTTGGCCTGCGCACCGGCGGCCTCGTCGATGAAGTACTGCTGGTCGCCCTGCTTCTGCAGGTACGCGAGGGTGATCTTGCCGGAGACCTTCTTGTTCGCGCTCGCCGAGGAGCTCTCCTTGCCTGACGAACAGGCGGTGAGGCTCAGCGCGGCCGCGACGCCGATCGCGATGACCGCGCCGCCGGGCCTGCGTGTCCGGGCCATGCTCTGCCTTTCTTCCGGTGCCGGGCCTGGTCCCGCCGCCCCGATGTTTCCGCTGAGTTACCAGGCGATGTGCGCCATTCGTACCACTCCCAACACAAACCAACAAGACTCGATTGGGTAACATGTTCAGTAGTGTTGACATATGTTGCTTCGAGGAGGACGCTGCACGCGGTGCCCGCAACGGCCGCACCCGAATCCGTGAACCCGAGAGGGGGGACGATGCTCGCCCAGCAGCGGCAGCAGGCGATCCTGGAGGTCGTCCAGCAGCGCGGCGGGGTGCGCGTCGCCGACCTCGTACGCGAGTTCGGCGTCTCGGACATGACGATCCGCCGTGACCTGGAGGTGCTGGCCGAACGCGGGCTCGTCACCAAGGTGCACGGCGGCGCCACCGCGCTCGGCACCGCGTCGACCGAGGAACCCGGCTTCACCGCCAAGTCGGATCGGCAGCGCGCCGAGAAGGGGGCCATCGCCCGCCGCGCCGCCGGGCTCGTCCGGCCCGGCACCGCGATCGCGATATCCGCCGGCACAACCACGTGGACGCTGGCGCACCACCTCACCGACGTGCCCGAGCTGACCGTGGTCACCAACTCGGTACGGATCGCCGACGTGTTCTACCGCGCCGGCCGGCGCGAACAGAACGTCGTTCTGACCCGCGGGGTCCGCACGCCCTCCGACGCGCTGGTCGGCCCGGTGGCGGTCGCCGCCGTCCGCAGCCTCAACGTCGACCTGCTGCTGCTCGGCGTACACGGCATGAGCACCCGCGCCGGGTTCACCACGCCGAACCTCATGGAGGCCGAGACCGACCGGGCGATGGTCGGCGCGGCCCGCCGCCTGGTCGTGCTGGCCGACCACACCAAGTGGGGCACCGTCGGGCTGAGCACCATCGCCCGGCTCGCCGACGCCGACGTGCTCGTCACCGACTCCGGGATCGGCGACGACGCCCGCACGGCGCTGGCCGAGGAGGTCGGCGAGCTGATCATCGTCGACGCCGGCCCCGCGGGCGGCGCCGGGGCGGCGGACGGTGCCGGGCAGGGCGCGGTCCGTCGCGGCGACGATCCCGGTGATCCCGGCGGGCGCGGCACCGGCGGAAGACGCGGCGCCGACGGCGGCGCGGGCGGCGACCGGCGCCCGGCCGCGGCCGGTACGGCGGACGGTGCGGGGGCCGGAGCGTGAAGCGCACCGTCACCCGGCTCGCCGACGGGCGCGAGCTGATCTACTTCGACCGCCGCGACGACGTCGACCGCTCCGCCCCCGACACCCGAGACCTGCCCCCGCCGCCCCGCTCGTCCGAGCTGCGCCGCGACCGCCTGCTCGGCGAGTGGGTGACGATCGCCGCACACCGCCAGGATCGCACGTACCTGCCGCCGAGCGACCAGTGCCCACTGTGCCCGTCCGCGCCGGGCCGGCCGACCGAGATCCCCGCGCCGGACTACGAGGTGGCGGTCTTCGAGAACCGCTTCCCCTCCTATGCCGGCCGGCCACCGGAGGCGCCGGGCCTCGGCCCGGCCGGCGTGGGCCGCTGCGAGGTGGTCTGCTTCTCCTCCGACCATGACGCCTCGTTCGCCACCCTGCCACTGCCCCAGGTGCGCACCGTCGTCGAGGCGTGGGCGGACCGCACGGCGGAGCTGTCCGCGCTGCCCGGCGTCGAGCAGGTGTTCTGCTTCGAGAACCGCGGCAGGGAGATCGGCGTGACCCTGTCCCACCCGCATGGGCAGATCTACGGCTACCCGTTCGTCACCCCGCGCACCGAGCGCATGCTGGAGATGGCCCGGCGGCACCGCGAGCGCACGGGCGGCGACCTGTTCTCCGAGATGCTCGCCGCCGAGCGCGACGCCGGCGTCCGGGTGGTCGACGCGAACGAACTGTGGACGGCGTTCGTGCCGGAGGCGGCGCGCTGGCCGTTCGAGGTGCACGTGTTCCCGCACCGCAAGATGCCGGACCTGGCCGCGCTGACCGCGGCCGAGCGGGACGCCTTCGGCCCGCTGTACGTCGACGTGCTCGCCCGCCTGGACCGGCTGTTCGGCGTGCCGATGCCGTACGTGTCGGCCTGGCACCAGGCACCGGTCTCCCGCGACCGCGACCTGGCCTACCTGCACCTGCAGCTTTTCAGCAGCCGGCGCGCCGCCGGGAAGCTGAAGTACCTCGCCGGCTCGGAGGCGGCGATGGGCGCGTTCGTCAACGACATCTACCCCGAGGACGCGGCCCGGCGGCTGCGCGACGCGGGCTGAACACCGCTTTCTGCGGGGCCGCTCCGGGGCCCTGGGTTCGAACCGGTTGCATGTCGTTGAAGTTTCAACTAAGCTTGCGGCGCAAGCGCACCTTGTTGAATATTCAAGCACAGGAGGTTTCCATGGCCGCAACCGCCACCGAGCTCGGCCTGAGCGCCGGCACCTGGAAGGTCGACCCGGCGCACTCGGAGGTCGCCTTCACCATCCGTCACCTCATGACCAAGGTTCGCGGCACCTTCACCGATTTCACCGGCACCATCGAGATCGCCGAGGACGTGACCGCCTCCACGGCCACCGCGGAGATCAAGGTCGCCTCCATCGACACCCGCAACGCCGACCGCGACGCGCACATCCGCTCGAACGACATCCTGGGCGCCGACGAGCACGCGACCATGACCTTCACCACCAAGGGCGTCCGCGTCGATGACGACGGCAACCACCTCGACGGCGAGCTGACCATCCGCGGCGTCACCCGCCCGATCACGCTCGGGGTCGAGTTCAACGGCGTCGGCGAGGACCCGTGGGGCGGCACGCGCGCCGGCTTCAGCGCCACCGGCTCGATCTCGCGCAAGGACTACGGCATCGACTTCAACGTCCCGTTCGGCGGCGACAAGGCGCTGCTCGGCGACAAGGTCGACATCCAGCTCGAGGTGCAGGCCGTCCACGCCTGAGACCTCGCAGATCTCTCACGATCCAGACGTCCCAGAGAGCACCCGAGCGCCATCGGCCGGGTGCTCTCGGCCGGATGTTGAGGCCGTCCACAATCGGGTATCGCGGAACAGCAGAGGGCGGATCGGCGTTCATCCCTACGGGGTTCGACGTGAGAGCGAGGTGGCCATGGGGGCGACCACGAATGATGGCAGGCGCGTCCGGCGGCCCGGCCGGGTTGCGGACGGCGACCTGCTCGGCGCGTACCTGGACGAGATCGCCGCCACGCCCCTGCTGACCGCCCAGGAGGAGATCGATCTGGCCCTGGCCATGGAGGCCGGCCTGCTTGCGCACAACCACCTCGACGAGGGCACGCTGCCCGTGAACGCCACCCGCGAGGAGCTGGAGGAGATCGCCGCCCGCGGCGACGCCGCCAAGGACCGCTTCATCCTCGCCAACCTGCGCCTGGTCGTCTCCGTCGCACGCCGCTACCCGACCGACGGGCTGAGCCTGCTCGACCTGATCCAGGAGGGCACGATCGGCCTGATCAGGGCCGTCGAGGGTTTCGATCCGCGCCGCGGATTCAAGTTCTCCACCTATGCCACGTGGTGGATCCGGCAGGCGATCGGCCGGGCCCTGGCCAACTCCTCCCGTTCCGTGCGCCTGCCCGGCGCCGTGCACACCGACGTGAACCGCCTGCGCAAGGCCCGCCGCGAGCTGGTCCTGGCGACCGGCGTGGAGCCGACCGACGAAGACCTGGCCGCCGAGCTCGACCTGCCGGTGGAGCGCATCAGCGAGCTGGACCGCTGGGACCGTACGCCGGCGAGCCTCGATGCCGTGGTCGGCGAGGACGAGGAGACCTCCCTCGGTGACCTGCTGGCCGACGAGAACGCCCCGTCGCCGGAGGACGAGGCCATGGCGAGCGCCCGGCTGGAGATCATCGACGACATGCTCGAACGCCTGGAGCCGCGCGAGGCGGTGGTCCTGCGCGCCCGGTTCGGGCTGGAGGACGGCACCGAGCACAGCCGCCGGGAGATCGCCGTGCGCCTGGGCGTCTCGGCCGAGCGGATCCGGCAGATGGAGCTGGCCGCGCTGCGCCACATGCGCGAGATGGCCCAGCGGCTCGACGCCGCCCTCGCCGCCTGACGGCCGGCTCCCACGGTCGTCTTCCGCGGGTCACACGGCGAAGTCGGACTGAGCGCCGAGTGCTCGGGACGTTCTGGCTCCTCGGGCAGGGAGGCGAGCCGGTGCAGGGCGTCATTGCGCCGAGCCAGGGCCTCAGGGGTGCGGGGGAAGAACGCGGCGTCACCCTCGGTGACGGGCCCCTGGTTGAGTCCGACGAGCGCGCGCGTGTTCTGCTCGTATGCGGTGAAGGCCGCGGTGTGGCCGGGCCGCTTGGCCAGTTCACCGGCGAGCATGTAGGCGCCGACCAGTGCGAGGCTCGGCAGCCGTACAGCTCGTCGCCGTCCCCGGCGGCACCGGCGCCCTCGCCGACTGGTCCGCTGGGGACCGGCAGACCTTGGGCCGGCTCCTCGGACGGTTCGCCGATGGCGTCACCGCCCATCTGGCGGCCATCGACGACGAGTAGCCGGCCGCCGGTGTCTCGCCCTCATCGTCCATTCCGGTGCGCATGCCGCGCACGGGAGACGCCGCGGGACGGGAGACGAGAAGCCCGGCACCGGCGGGGACGCGCGTCGCGGCGCCGCCGGGCGTCAGCGCAGGCCGGTGGGGCGGCGCAGGGCGGTCTGGATCCAGCGGTCGACCAGGGCCGGGTAGTCCAGGCCGGTGGCCGCCCACATCTTCGGGAACGCCGACGCGGGCGTGCATCCCGGCATCGTGTTGATCTCGTTCAGGATCAGCCGGCCGTCCGGGGTGTAGAAGAAGTCGACACGGGCCAGGCCCTCGCAGCTCAGCGTCTCGAACGCCTGGACCGACAGGCGGCGCACCTCCTCGATCACCGCGGGCGGCAGTGCGGGCGGGATGTCGAGCGCCAGGCCGTCGTCGAGGTACTTGGCCTCGAAGTCGTAGTAGTCGTGCCCGGCACCCACCCGGACCTCGGCCGGCAGGCTGGCCTCGGGCGGGTCGTCGTCGAGTCCTTCGAGCACACCGCACTCGATCTCACGCCCCACGATCGCCGCCTCGACGATGACCTTGGGGTCGTGCTCGCGGGCGGCCTCGACCGCGGCCTCCAGCGCGTCCTCGGCGTCGACCCGCGAGATGCCCATGCTGGAGCCGGCCCGGGCCGGCTTGACGAACACCGGCCACCCGAGCTCCTTGATCTCGTCGACGACCTGCTTGCGCTCGCGGCGCCACTGGCGGTCCTTGACGACGACGTACGGGCCGACGGGCAGGCCGGCGGCCTGCCAGACCATCTTCATGTAGGCCTTGTCCATGCTGGCGGCGCTGGCGAACACGCCCGCGCCGACGTAGCGCACGCCGGCCAGCTCCAGCAGGCCCTGGATCGTGCCGTCCTCGCCGTACGGGCCGTGCAGCAGCGGCAGCACGACATCGACGTCGCCGAGCGTGCGGGGCACCTGGCCGGGTTCGACGACGACCAGGCCGCGGGCCCGCGAGTCGAACGGCAGGGCGAGCGGCAGACCGTCCCCGGCGACCTCGGGCAGCGCGCCTCCCTCGATCGCCAGCCGCTGACCGGAGGCGAGCACCCACCGGCCGTCGCGGGCGATGCCGATCGGGATGACCTCGTAGCGCCCCGGGTCGATCGCGGCCATCACGCTGCCGGCGGTGAGACACGAGATCGCATGCTCCGAACTGCGCCCGCCGAAGACGACGGCGACCCGGATCCTGCCCATCGACCCACCTTCTCCCACCTGCGCCGACAGTCGCGGCACCCGACCTTACACGGCATTTGCCGCCAAATCGTTTATCCCCGGCACAGCGGGATCGGAGACCCCTGATCCCCACTGGCGTCAATCGCGGCTCAGATCCCGTACCTTTCCGGCTTCGGGGTGCGCGCCATCAGCAGCCGCGCCGCGTCGGCCGGGCTGAGCCCGCCGTGCATGACGGCGACGATTCCCTCGGTGATCGGCATCTCCACGCGGTGCCGCCGCGCCAGCTCGAGGATCGCGTCGCAGGACTTCACGCCCTCGGCGGTCTGCCGGGTGGCCCGCACGACCTCCTCCAGGCTCACCCCGCGGCCGAGGTTCTCCCCGAACGTGCGGTTGCGCGACAGCGGCGAGCTGCACGTGGCCACGAGGTCGCCCATGCCGGCCAGCCCCGCGAAGGTGTGCTGGTCGGCGCCGAGCGCCGCGCCGAGCCGGGTGATCTCGGCGAGCCCGCGGGTCATCAGCAGCGCCCGCGCGTTGTCGCCCATGCCCATGCCGGCGGCGATCCCGACCGCCAGCGCGATGACGTTCTTGACCGCGCCGCCGAGTTCGCATCCGACCACGTCGGGGTTGGTGTACACGCGGAAGTAGGGGGTCATGCAGGCGAGCTGGAGCTTCTGCGCAGCGGGCTCGTCGGTGCAGGCCACCACGGCGGCCGACGGCTGCTCCGCGGCGATCTCGCGGGCGAGGTTCGGCCCGGTGATCACGGCCACCCGGTCGTCCGGCACGCCGGCGACCTCGCGGATCACCTCGCTCATCCGCTTGCAGGTGCCCTGCTCGATGCCCTTCATGAGGCTGACCAGCACTGCGTCGCCGGGGAGCAGCGGGCGCCAGGCCGCCAGGCCGGCGCGCAGCGTCTGCGCGGGCACGGCCAGCATGACGTACGACGCGCCGTCCAGCGCGTCGGCGATGTCCGCGGTGGCGCGCAGGCGCTCCGGCAGCGTCACATCGGGCAGGTAGTCGGGATTGACCCGGCGTTCGTTGATCGCTTCGGCCAGCTCCGGGCGGCGGCCCCACAGCACGACGTCACCGCCGGCGTCGCAGGCGATCTTGGCGAAGACGGTGCCCCACGAACCCGACCCGATTACGGCGATCTTCAAGAGGCCTTGGCCCCCTCCCCGGTCTGGCCGTCGGTCCCGGGCTCGCGAACCGGCCGCCTGGCCGCACGGGTGGCCGCCCGGTGGTCGTACAGCGTCTCCGGCGCCTGCTGGCCGCGCAGCTCGGCCAGCAGGTCGGCGATGGCCCGCATGATGTCGGCGGTGGCGGCGTTCAGCGTCTCGGCGTCGACCGGCCGGCCCGCGTACTTCGACAGGTCGACCGGCGGCCCGGCGATGATGTGCATCGTCTTGCGCGGGAATGGCCGGAACTTCTTCGTACCGTACGGCCACAGCTCGTGCGCGCCCCAGTGGGCGACCGGGATGACCGGCGCGCCGGTGGAGAGGGCCATACGGGCGGCGCCGGTCTTGCCGGTCATCGGCCACAGGTCCGGGTCGCGGGTGCACGTGCCCTCGGGGTAGAAGATCACGGCCTCGCCGCCGCGCAGGCCCTTTTCGGCGTCGCGCAACGCCAGGGCCGCGTCGGCGCGCTCGCGGTACACCGGGATCTGCCCCGTGCGGCGGAGGATGTGGCCGATCACCTTGGCCTTGAACAGCGAGCTCTTGGCGAGGTAGACGGGGAAGCGGCCGGCCTTGTAGACGAAATGGGCGAGCGCCAGCGGGTCGGACCACGACAGGTGGTTCGCGGCGATGATCACACCGCCCTCACGCGGGATGTTGTCCCGGCCGCGCCAGTCCCGTTTGAGGAACAGGAATAGCAGCGGCCGCAGGATCACCACGACGATGGCGCGCCACATGGGCGAATGGTCCATGGCCTTCTCCTCACCTCATCCCGGTCCGGCCCGGGTGTCGTCAAGTGTCGCGGTCCGTTCCGCGTAGTGTCGAGCCACGATGTCTGGTACCCATCGCCTCACCTGGACGCTCGTCGTGCCGGTCAAGCTGCTGGCCCACGCGAAGACGCGCCTCGCCGGGCCGGCCGGCCCGCACCGGGAGCGGCTCGCACTCGCCATCGCGACTGACACGGTATCGGCCGCCCTGGCCTGCCCGCGGGTGCGGGGGGTCGTCGTGGTCACGGACGACCCGGTCGCCGCGCCCCGGCTCGCCGCGGCCGGCGCGCACGTCGTGCCCGACGAGCCGCGCCGCGGCCTGAACCCCGCCCTGGAGTACGGGGCGGCGCGGGCCCGGCTGCTCGCGCCGCGCAGCGGGGTCGGGGCGCTGTCGGCGGACCTGCCCGCGCTGCGTCCAGGGGAGCTGGACCGCGTCCTGGAGGCCGTCGCGGCGTGGCCGAACGCGTTCGTGCCCGACGCGGAGGGCGTCGGGACCACGCTGTACGCGGCGCGGCCGGAGGCGGTGTTCGTTCCGGAGTTCGGGCCTGACTCGCGGGCGCGGCACCGTGCCGGCGGCGCGTACGAGGTCGTGCCCGACGGCATCGACAGTGTGCGCCGGGACGTCGACACCATCGACGATCTGCGGGAGGCGGTGGCGCTGGGCGTCGGCCCGCAAACGGCCGCGGTGGTCCCGCTCCTGCCGGTGCCCTGCGACCCGTGACCGCGGGGCCGGGCGGGCTAGCGTAGGGGCCATGCAGGCCACGGTGAAGGAGTACGACGCGCGGAGCCGCAGCGGCAGCGTACTGCTGGACGACGGGAGCGAGCTGCCCTTCGACGCGGAGGCGTTCGCCGCGGGCGGCCTGCGGCTGCTGAGGTGCGGGCAGCGGGTCAACATCGCGGTGGCGGGCGGCCGCGTCACCGCGGTCACGCTGTCGACCTTTCCCTTGCCCTGAGACGCGTCCGCGGGCTGCCGCACGGGGGCGGCCTCGTGCGGCAGCGCGCCCGCCCGGGCACGACGGCCGCGGCGAGCGCGGCACCGACCCTCATGACCGCCGGGGCGGACGCCGTGGCCCGCCGTGACGGCGACCGCCGGGGCGGACGTGCGGGCGCGGTGGCCTGCCGGGCGAGGCGGCCTGCCCGGTCCGCCCGCGCCGGCGTCGTGCGGCGGGGCGGGCCGTAACGGGAGACGACGACGGCGCCGGGCGAGGAGATCCCGCCGGGCGCCGTCGCACGCCGTTACTTCTTCTTGGCGCCGGCCACCAGATTCTTGAAGTCGGAACCGGCCTTGAACTTCGGCACCGCGGTCGCGGGGACCTTGATCGTGGCGCCCGTCGCCGGGTTCCGGGCCTCACGAGCGGGCCGATCGGCCTTCTCGAAGGACCCGAAGCCGGTGATGGCGACCTTCTCGCCCTTGGCCACGGTGGCCTGGATGGTGTCCAGGATGGCGTCGACGGCCTCGGTGGCGGCCTTCTTACTGCCCACTCGATCGGCGATCGCGTCGACGAGCTCGCGCTTGTTCATGGGTTGCTCCTCTTCCCCCTTGCCCGCTTGAAACTAGGGGACTTGCGGCATCTACACAATCACCCATGGCCGATGTTCTCGACTGTGTCGCAGGTTGAAACCCCGATCAGGACACGTTTTCGTCGTGATCGAGCTCTGCCATGAACGATTTGAGACGCCGTATGGCGAGGGCGGGGTCCCGCTTTGCGAGATCCGTTATCACCAGCAGGTTCCTGGTCAGGCGGGGCCGGACGGGCGACGGCAGCGCGGCGACGCGGGCGTGCGCGACACGCAGGCCGTCGGCGAGGGCGTTGAGCTCGGGATCGTCCCACCGGGGACCGGGCGGTGTCGTCATCATCACATCCGCTCGATGGCCGCGCCCGCGGGCGCGCGGGTTCGTCTCCGCACACGGCGAAGGGACCGGCTGCGTCTCGCCGGTCCCTTGCACCCTAGGGCGTCGCCGGTCAGGCCGTCACGGGGAGCCAGGACGCGCGGTTCTTCTCGTAGGCGGCGATGTCGTCGGCGTGCCGGAGCGTCAGGCCGATGTCGTCCAGCCCCTCCAGCAGACGCCACCGGGTGTAGTCGTCGATCTCGAACGCCACCACACCGCCGTCGTCGCAGCGCAGCTCGCGGCGCTCCAGGTCGATCGTGAACTCCTTGGCCGGGTCCTTCTCGATCGTGTCCTGCATGCGCTCGACCCCCGCCTCGGGCAGCTCGATCGGCAGCAGGCCCATCTTGGTGGCGTTGTTGCGGAAGATGTCGCCGAACCGGGCCGAGACGACGGCGCGGAAGCCGTACTGCTGCAGCGCCCAGACGGCGTGCTCGCGCGAGGAGCCGGTGCCGAAGTCGGGGCCGGCGACGAGGATCGACGCGCCCTGGTACTCGGGCCGGTTCAGCACGAACTCCGGGTCCTCCCGCCAGGCGGCGAACAGGCCCTTGTCGAACCCGGTGCGGCTGACCTGCTTGAGCCAGACGGCCGGGATGATCTGGTCGGTGTCGACGTTGTCCCGGCGCAGCGGCACCGCCCGGCCGGTGTGCGTGGTGAAGGGTTCCATGGTCCTGCTCCTTTACAGGTCGGCGGGGGCGGTGAGACGGCCGGTGACGGCGGTGGCCGCGGCGACCGCCGGCGAGACCAGGTGCGTGCGGCCGCCCTTGCCCTGCCGGCCCTCGAAGTTGCGGTTCGAGGTGGAGGCGCTGCGCTCCCCCGGCTTGAGCTGGTCGGGGTTCATGCCAAGGCACATGGAGCAGCCCGCCTCGCGCCACTCGGCCCCGGCGGCCTTGAACACCTCGTCCAGGCCCTCCTCCTGGGCCTGCGCCTTCACCTTCATCGAGCCGGGCACGACGAGCATGCGGACGCCCTCGGCGACCTTGCGGCCCTTGATCACCTCGGCGGCGAGGCGCAGGTCCTCGATGCGGCCGTTGGTGCACGAGCCGACGAACACGGTGTCGATGGTGATGTCGCGCAGCGGCGTGCCCGGCGTGAGGGCCATGTACCGCAACGCCCGCTCGGCGGCGGCCCGCCTGGTCGGGTCGTCGAACGAGGCCGGGTCGGGCACCGAGGACGACAGCGGCGCGCCCTGCCCCGGGTTGGTCCCCCAGGTGACGAACGGCGTCAGCTCGCCCGCGTCGATGACGACCTCCTTGTCGAAGGTCGCGTCGTCATCGGTGCGCAGCGACCGCCAGTACTCCTTGGCCGCCTCCCACTCGGCGCCCTTCGGCGCGTGCGGGCGGCCCTCCAGGTAGGCGAACGTGGTCTCGTCCGGGGCGATCATGCCGGCCCGCGCACCGGCCTCGATGGACATGTTGCAGACCGTCATGCGGCCCTCCATCGACAGCGACCGGATCGCCTCGCCGCGGTACTCGATGATGTGGCCCTGACCGCCGCCCGTGCCGATCTTCGCGATGATCGCCAGGATCAGGTCCTTGGCGGTCACGCCGTACGGCAGCGCGCCGTTCACGGTGATCGCCATCATCTTGGGTTTGCGCTGCGGCAGGGTCTGGGTGGCCAGCACGTGCTCGACCTCGCTGGTGCCGATGCCGAACGCCAGCGCGCCGAACGCGCCGTGCGTGGAGGTGTGCGAGTCGCCGCACACCACGGTCATGCCCGGCTGGGTGAGCCCGAGCTGCGGGCCGATGACGTGGACGATGCCCTGGCCCGCGTCGCCCATCGGGTGCAGCCGGATACCGAACTCGGCGCAGTTCTTGCGCAGCGTCTCGACCTGGGTGCGGGAGACCGGGTCGGCAATCGGCGCGAGGATGTCGGTCGTCGGGACGTTGTGGTCCTCGGTCGCGATCGTCAGGTCGGGCCGCCGCACCTTGCGGTTCGCCATGCGCAGGCCGTCGAACGCCTGCGGGCTGGTGACCTCGTGGACGAGGTGGAGATCGATGTAGAGGACGTCCGGTTCGCCCTCGGCGCTCCGTACGACGTGCGCGTCGTAGACCTTGTCCGCCAGTGTCCGACCCATCGCTCCACCTTCTTCTCGTCCCGAGCCGCTCTGCTCACGACTTGCATCTCAGATTCCGAGACGTCAGTATCGAAGCATGGACAACTCTAGCGGAGTCGGCGTCATCGACAAAGCGGTGCTCGTCTTGAACGCCCTGGAGGCCGGCCCGGCCTCGCTCGCCCAGCTGGTGCAGACGACCGGCCTGGCCCGGCCGACCGCCCACCGGCTCGCCGTCGCGCTGGAGCACCACCGTCTCGTCCACCGGGACATCCAGGGCCGGTTCATCCTCGGCCCCCGCCTGGCCGAGCTGGCCGCCGCCGCCGGCGAGGATCGCCTGCTCGCCGTCGCCCAGCCGATCCTCAGCCAGCTTCGCGACCTGACCGGCGAGAGCGCGCAGCTGTACCGCCGGCAGGGCGACGTCCGCGTCTGCGTCGCCGCGGCCGAGCGGTTGAGCGGCCTGCGCGACACCGTCCCGGTGGGCAGCGCCCTGCCGATGACGGCCGGCTCGGCCGCCCAGGTGCTGCTCGCCTGGGAGGAGCCCGACCGGCTGCACCGCGGGCTGCGCGGCTCGAAGTTCACCGCCACCACCCTCGCCACCGTGCGCCGGCGCGGCTGGGCGCAGAGCGTCGCCGAACGCGAGCAGGGCGTCGCGTCGGTGTCCGCGCCGATCCGCGGCACCGGCGGGCGCGTGATCGCCGCCATCTCGGTCTCCGGGCCGATCGAACGGCTCACCCGCGCGCCCGGCCGGGTGCACGCGCCGCCGGTCGTGGCCGCCGCCGAGAAGATCTCCGAGTCGATGCGGCGGGGCGGCTGATGACGTCCGGGCGCGGTGTTCTCCGATAGCACCACTCGCCAACGTTCCGGTCTCCCTAATATCCACGCCGGGGGGCGTGGATGAAGATCTCAGAACTCAGCGACCGCAGCGGCCTGCCGGTGCAGACGATCAAGTACTACATCCGGGAGGGGCTGCTTCCGAAGGGCACCGCGACCGCGGCGACGAGGGCCGAGTACGACGAGCGTCACCTGGAGCGGCTGCGCCTCATCCGGGCGCTGCGCGAGGTGGGCGACCTGCCGATCGCGTCGGTCAAACGCATCGTCGCGGCCGTCGACGACGACGGCGTCTCCCTGCACGACCTGCTCGGCACCGCGCAGTACGCCCTCGTCCCGCCGGCCGTCCCCCGCCCGGACGATCCCGACTGGCGGGCGGCCCGGCGGGACGTCGACGCCGTCGTCGCCGAGCTCGGCTGGCGCGTGCTGCCGCACGCCCCGACCCGCGACATGCTCGCCAACGCGTTCGTCTCGCTGCGCCGCCTCGGCGTGCCCATCCTGCTCACCGAGTTACGGCCCTACATCGAGGCCGCCACGCTCATCGCCGAGCACGAGATCTGTACCATGCCGCTCGACGGCGAGCGCGTGCGGGCGGTGCAGACCGCCGTCGCCACGAACGTGCTGTACGAGCAGGTGCTGCTCGCGCTGCGCCGCATGGCCCAGGAGAACGCCTCCGCCCGGCGCTTCGGAGGGAGCCCGCCGCAGCGAGAGGAGCGGGCGGCCGAGCGTGTTCCCTCCGCGCGTCCCCGGCACGACGAAGGTCGCCCGCGCAGCGAGTGAAAAGGGCGAGCGCCCCGAAGAACCCGAGCGAGCCCGCCGCAGCGAGCGGACCAGGGGCGAGAGCCGGGGGCCGGGCCGGGCGACGTACGCGAAGGACGGCCCGCCGGTCGGAGCCGCATCCGGTGGGAACCATGAAGAGATGGACTTCGCCACGGCCGCGGACGAGCTGTACGGCGTGCCGCCGCAGCGGTTCACCGCTGAGCGCCGGCGGCTGGCCGCGGGACTGCCCCGCGAGGACGCCCGCCGGCTCACCGCGCTGCGCCGCCCCACCGTGTCCGCGTGGGCGGTGAACCTCCTGGTCCGTGACAACGCCGTCGGGCCGCTGCTGGAGCTGGGCGAGCGGATACGGGAGGCCTGGTCGTCCGGCGGCGACGTGGGCGAGCTGGAGCGAGAGCGCGGATCCCTCGTCGATCGCCTCGTACGCCGGGCCCGGACGCTGGCCGAAGCGGCGGGCCGGCCGCTGGGCGAGACGTTCGTCCGCGAGGTGGAGGACACCCTGCAGGCGGCGATCGCGGACCCGTCGGCGGCCGACGCCGTACGCGCGGGACGGCTCGACCATCCGCTGCGCCACGCGGGGTTCGGCCCGCTGCCCGCCGGGCCACCGGCCGCCGCGCCCGGGCGGAAGACGGCGAAGCGCCGGCCGACTCCGCCGAAGGAGGACCCGCGGAGCCGGGCGCGGCGGCTGGAGGAGGCCGCGCGGGCCGCGGCCCGTGCCGCTGAGGAGGCGGAGCGGACCCTCGCTCACCGGCGATCGGAGAAGGACGAGGCACGCCGCGCGTTCGAGGAGGCCGAACGGCGGGTCGCCGAGCTGACCGAGCGGCTCAGGGCGGCGCGGGCGGAGCGGGACGACCGGGAGCGGCGGATGCGGGTCGCCGAACGCGAGTACGCCCGCGCCGCGCGCGGCGGACACGAGGCGCGCAGGCGCGCCGACGAGGCGGGTGACGCGGCGAAGTCCGGCGCCTGACGCCGTTCCGCCACCTTCCTGATGCCGGGGGACTAACGGGACGGCAGCGGCGTGGTGTGGCCGGGCCAACTAGGAGAAGGACTTGAGGATGTCGCCGAGGGTGTCGCGGATGCGGGTGGCCGGCTCCGCATCAATGCACAACCGCTCCATCACCGCCAAATAATCATCCACATCCTCACGCTTATCCAAATACAACGCACT